>NZ_JBSQVP010000010.1:0-48404 GCF_055136605.1 Aquaspirillum sp.
TCCTTCGCCTTGACTCAACGTTTGCATGGTGTTCGACAAGCGCACCAAGGGTTGCGACAAGCTACGCAAAATCGCCGCAATCAATAACAACATCACCCCCACCGCCAATACACTAATCAACAGCGTGGTATTGCGCACTGAGTTGGCTTCCGCTAACAGGCTGGATTTTGGAATCGAGACCCGTAACGACCACGGCTCCATCGTTTTATCAATCGAGATCGGTTCGAAAAAGTGCATCACATCATCTTGATCCGTAAATTGATAACTTTGCCCAGCCTTAATTGCCGCTAAAGCCTCTGCTGGCAGGTCATTAGCCGATTTTGTCACTTTGTCTTTTTCTGGATGCACCAACCAGTTGCCTTGATTCGACACCAGTGACAACACACCGGTGCCATAGGGTTTTTCCTTGCTCAGCGCTTCGCTAAACGCATCTAGCGATACATCAATCCCAGCAACACCAAGAAACTGCGAACCAGTTTTGTTTGGAATCGGTTGCACAATTGACGTCAACAGTACAGTTTTGCCATCCACCGGATAAAGATATGGTTCGAGGAAAGTCAGCGCGTTATTTTTCTTGGTCAATAAGTAGTAATCACCGGCACCGGGTTTATCGTAATCGACTAACGGTTCGACAATGATTTTGTCACCAGAACGTACCCAATATGGGATATAGCGACCGGTGGCATCATGGTCAGGCTTGCGGTTGACAAACTCAGCATCACGGCCATCAAGCGCATTGGGTTCCCATGCGGTCCAAAGGGCTAACGTATTAGGTCTAGCTTGTAATTGGTCTTTAAGAATCTTGTTGATGAGGTCGCGATCTTTAACGCCGGCTTGTGACAAAGTGGCCAACAATTCAGCCATCGAGCTGGCTAAATCACGCCCACCAAATAAGGTGCTGCTGATATTACGGGTGAGCAATTTGGCATGAATCACCGCTGCCTCACCGCCTTCTTTTAATACATAATTTTGATTCGCCCACGTCGCGTAACCGATGGAGGCAGTAAAACCCAACACGGCAAGACCACTGATGCTGAGCAATATTTTACTGCGAAAGCTAAGATTTAAAGACATGATAAGTGACTCCCGCACTATTTAAGAGTAGTTGTATGCTTCAACCCAATGTTTTATTGTAATTTTCTGTATTTTATTGTTTTTAACAAATGCTTCTCGAGTTTAAGGGATAGCAGCTCACCACCACAAGTAATGCAAAGACCGTGCACAAAATGCGTTAGCTGGCGTATCTTGTGCAACAAACAACAAAAAACACGTCAAGCAAGGAAAGGAAAAAACGTATGTTTGAATCTGCTGAACTCGGGCATAAGATCGACAAGGCCCGTTATCAGGAAGAAATGCCAGAATTGCGACAAGCATTACTGGATGCTCAGTATGAATTACGCGAAAAAGGCGATTTTCCACTGATTATCTTAATTAACGGATTTGATGGGGCGGGACGAGGCGAAACATTACACCAGCTAAATGAATGGATGGACCCACGTTTAATTCAGGTCAGTGCTGAGACAGCTTTATTTTCTTCATCCGAAGAATCAGCACAACGGCCTTGGATGTGGCGTTATTGGAACGCTTTACCCCCAAAAGGTAGAACAGGGGTATTTTTTGGCTCGTGGTATTCAGATGTTTTATTTGGTCGGGTGTATGATAAGACCGATGAAAAACAGGCCATGTTGCAAATTGGGCAGATTTTAGCCTTTGAAAAAAAACTGTGTGCCGAAGGTGCGCTGATTCTGAAATTCTGGTTTCATCTCTCAAAAGAAAAACAGAAAAAACGTCTCAAATCTTTAGAAGCCGATAAAAAAAGTGCATGGCGGGTAACAGAAACCGATTGGAATCATCACAAACTGTATGACCGTATTTATCACCAAGCTGAACAATTGCTACGCATGACCAGCACAGGTGAGGCGCCGTGGGTATTGGTGGAAGGGGAAGATGCGCGTTACCGTGATCTCACTGTGGCACGGGTGATTTATCAAGCATTGCGCAGCCGCCTCAACCGTGGCGGAGAACGCCGCCATCATGCCGCCGCCGAGGTTGCCCCGCTGTTGCCACCTGTCGATGGCTTGCAATTGCTCGATACGCTGGTTTTAGATCGTACGGTGGATAAGGAAGAATACAAAACGGAACTGGCCGTTTTACAAGGTCGATTACATGAATTAACCCGCCATCCTAACTTCAAAAAACAGGCTCTAGTAGTGGTGTTTGAAGGCAACGATGCAGCAGGGAAAGGCGGCGCAATTCGGCGGGTGACGGCGGCCTTAGATGCCAGACGTTATCGCATCGTCCCGATTGCGGCCCCCAGTCAAGATGAGCGAGCCAAACCTTGGCTATGGCGTTTTTGGCGTGAAACACCGAAAAAAGGCGGCATTACGATTTTCGACCGTTCTTGGTATGGCCGTGTTTTAGTCGAACGGGTAGAAAACTTCTGTTCTGAGCATGAATGGATGCGCGCTTATAATGAAATTAACAATTTTGAACAGCAATTAGTGGCTGGCAATATCATTGTGGTGAAATTCTGGTTGGCTATTTCGAGTGAAGAACAATTAAAACGCTTTAAAGAACGAGAAGAAACAGGCTTTAAGCGCTTTAAAATCACTGAGGAAGATTGGCGCAATCGTGAAAAATGGGACCAATATAAGGATGCCGTATGCGATATGATCGACAGAACAAGCACGCAATCTGCACCGTGGACTTTAGTGGAAGCCAATAACAAATTGTATGCAAGATTGAAAATTTTGCGTACGTTATGTAACGCTTTGGAGAGTCGTTTATTAAAAAGCAACGGATAAGCAACAATTTTCTATTGCGTATTTACAAAGCCCGTTTTATTATGGGCTTTCTTTTTTCATACCAAATAAATGATTGCCATGCTTGATCGCACTTTCGCTATTCATATTGCCTGCGATCAGGTGCGCTGGGTGCCGGTAGGAGAATTTGGCACCGGTTTGCGCACCAAATTGGAACAGGCGATTGCACAGGCACAGAGCCTGCGCTTGCCGGTCTATCTCGATTTATCCGAGGTCAGTGCCATTGGTACAGGCGCTTGTCAGTTGTTATTAAAGGCTATCGAGAGCCTACCCCATGGCGCGTTTCATCTGATCCACTGTCCCCCACTGTTTGCACGACAACTGGGCTTAACCGGCCATACCACGGCGATCACCGCTGAGATGACCCACCGCATCCCCCATGCGGATCAACAACAGTTGCGTAAAGCGTGGTTAAAACGTACCCATGTGCAATTAGCCCGTGAAAGCGATGGCGCCCGTTTTGGGCATGGCTGGCTATTGGAAGTCAATGCTGGGGCGTTGTTATTCCATTTTTCAGAAAAAATTCTGGCCGGGCGGGCGGTTTATCATTTGACCATCGATGGCTTAGATACCACTTGGCCGTTGCGAATTCGCCATGTAGCGCGTCACAGCGATGCTTGGCGCATTGGTGCGGAGTTTGTGCAAGCACAGGCCGGCCGCGAATTATTGGACGAGTTGGGACAACAATTATTCTGTGATAGCCCGCCACCGCTGCCAACGATTGAACCCGTTGAGCTCCCATCCGAGCCGGTGAAAAGCTCACGTATCATTCCTTTTGTGATGCCAACTAAGATCAGTTCTTCTCGCTAACGCGATCAGCCAACTCTCCGAGTTCCTGCTGGAAGAATTGTTCTAACGGCATCGGTCTTGCCACACCATACCCCTGCGCGAAATCGACCCCTAACTGTTGTAGATGCGCTTGTAAGGCAGGGGTTTCGACATATTCAGCAATGGTCTGCAAACCGGTGGCCTGCGCCACATCGACCATGGCTTTCACAATGGATTCATCGACCGAATGGGGTGCCAGATTACGCACAAAACTGCCATCGATTTTCAAAAAGTCAGCAGGCAAGCGTTTGAGGTAGTCAAACGAAGAAAATCCTTTACCAAAATCATCAAGGGCAATTTTACATCCCAAACCGCGCAGCCCCTGCACCAGAGCGCGGGCGCGTCCTAAATCGCCCAAGGCACTGGTTTCTGTGATTTCAAAACATAGCTTGTCGGTTTCAATCGGGTGCCGCATTAAACTTTGATGCACAAAATCCACCACGCTGGCATCAACAATGGTTTGCCCTGATAAATTTAACGCACACTTTGCCACTTGTTGCCGATAGTGCGGATGGTTGGCGAGCCACTCGATGGTGCTGGCGATCACCCAATGATCTAACATCGGCATCATACGGAAATGTTCAGCCGCTGGAATAAACTCCCCCGGAGACACTAACTTTCCTGCTTCATCACGCAAGCGCAGCAGGATTTCAAAATGTAAACCGGTTTCAGTTTGTGGAGACAACGGCAAAATTTTCTGGGCAAATAAGGTAAAACGGCCTTCTTGCAGCGCCTGTTGCAAGCGGCTAATCCAATGCAAACCAGCATGGATTTCTTCACCATAGACTTGTTCCGCCGGCATCAAACCCGGGAGGCGGCGCGCACCGGCTTCTTGCACAGCGGCAGTGGCACGATGCAGGCTGGCCTCGTAATCCTCACTGGGCTGGCGTAAGAACACCATATTGCAGCGAATATCTAAAAAATGACTTTCCCACGGCACGCGCACTTCGGCCACTGCTTCAGCAATGCGCTCCAATTCAACCAGTGTTAAGGCTTCATCTAGCGGCACCATCAAAATATACATGCCACCCAACAAGCGTCCCGTTGGCCAGCCTGCTGGCAGCTCTTGTTCTAGCTTGCGCGCCATCAACCCCAGAATGCGGGCACCAGTGTCACTGCCAAAAACGATTAAGATCGACTCGAATAAATTGATGTTCAGCGCCGCTAAGGCAAATGGCCGTTGCACTTGATGCCAACGGCGAAATTCTTTTGCCAATCCAGCGTGATTTAACATGCCAGTGGCTGGATCGCGATAGACCGAGGCTTGGCGGTGACGTTCACGCTCGCGCCGCAGGGATACCGCCAACAGTGTCAGATGCAGCGTCAGTCCAAGGACAAATAGAAAAATCTGGGCTTGTTCTAAAGCAGGAGTAGAAAGTAAAACACTAATCGGAACATGGACATACAACAAGCCAGCCAACATTGCCAATAACACGGTGGCCGCGACCAAGGCGGCTAATAAAGGCGGGGCCAACAATGACAACGCCGCTAGCGCGGGCAACAGCAGAAAATAAGCACTCGGCCACCACAGACCACCGAGGGCAATCACTGCACACAACACCACCGCTCCCCATACCAACCACGATACCGCTGGCCATAACGGTAGTTGGTAGCGCAACAGCAACACATAGCTCAGCCACAAATTGCCTAATAGCAATACCGGCAAGCCATACGCTAATGTGAATGTCAACCATTGACCACTCTCCGCGCCATATAACAGCACAGCCAACCCCGCTAAACCGGCGGGGATCAGTAATAGCGCAGGCAACATCGTTGCCAACCATGCCGACAATAAAGCCGGCAGTGGTAAGCCAGGCCAAGTTTGGTGCAAAGTATGGCGTAGCATACCGGCAACACCGACCGAGCATACCGCTTGTGCTGCATATAACAGCACGCTTTCATAGCCATGCGGCACACTCCACGGCAGCCATAGCGCCATCCCCACTAAGGCACTCAACCATGCGCGCCAGCCATACCCCGCCAGCAAACACGCCAAGACAATATAATGAGGTAGAAATAAGCTGTAGCCGATGCCCTCTAGCTGAAATGACCATGTCAGCACGCCACAGACAAGACCAATCAACCATGCAAAACTGAGGACAGGTCTGGCACTGGCAGCCGCGTGTAAAGGCGTCAAACGCAAACCGTGACATATCCCACTTAGCGCATGGTGAAAGGGCGAAAAAGTAGCATCAGACATGAGTAGGCCCAAACAATGGCGAAAAAATGCTGAAAACAGCAGTTTTATAATTGATCCGGTAATAATCCCCACTTTAATACAATCGTGGTCATCCGGATAGCCTACAGAGGACAATCCACGAAAGCGAATATGCAATATTTTCCAATCTTTGTTGATTTAAAAGATCGTCATGGCTTATTGATTGGCGGTGGTGAAGTGGCGCTACGCAAAGCGCGGTTGTTAGATGCCGCTGGTGCAAGAGTCACCGTGATTGCCCCAACGATTGATGAGGAACTGCAACGGCTCATTACCGAACGCAGTTGGCACTGCCATCTACGCCCTTTCACAGCGGCGGATATGCTGCTGTCGCCGCGTCCCACCGTGGTGATTGCCGCCACCGATCAGCCAGAGGTCAATGCTGAGATTTCAGCAACAGCGCAGGCAGCAGGGCTGTTGGTCAATGTGGTCGATGCGCCAGCGCTATGCAATTTTATTGTGCCAGCGATTGTTGACCGCTCACCGTTAGTGGTGGCTATTTCTACTGGGGGTCGTAGTCCGGTATTGGCACGATTGGTGCGCGAACAAATTGAAGCGTCTGTCCCGTTGCGTTTTCGCGAGGTGGCGCAATTTGCCAGCGATTGGCGCGATCGTGTCAAACAAGCCTTGCCAGATACCGCCGCCCGACGACGTTTTTGGGAGACAGTGTTGCGTGGGCCGTTGGTCAATTTACTTCATCAGGGGCAACGTGCCACGGCAGATGAAGGATTACAACAGGCGCTACAACACAGCCAACCGATAACCGGCAGTCTCCATCTGTTGGCCTTGGGCAGTGCCGATCCCGATTTACTGACACTGCGCGGCCTACAACGCTTACAAGCCGCCGATGTTTTATTCTATCCACATCAATTAGCCGATCATTGGCTCACATTGAGCCGGCGCGACGCCCTCTATCAACCCTATACTGAACAGAATTCAGCCCTCGGTTTGGCAATAGAGCAAGCACAGCAAGGCCAAAAAATAGTGATGTTGGTCGAGGGTTACTCACTTCCTGCAGAATATGCCGAATTACAGCAAAAAAATGCAGAATTACTAATAGAATGGGTGCCGGCAGCAGGTGGGGCTTGTTAAAATACGGTCTTCTTCTTTTTCTTTAATCTTGGACAGTGCGCGTTTCGCACTGCAAGGGCATCATGATTGGCATTCTGATCGTAACTCACGGTGACTTGGGTCAAAGTCTCATCGCGTGTACCCGCCATATCCTACAACGCGAACCAGAAAACTTAGCGTGTATGGCGGTGGATAAATCCGATGACCCCGAAAAAAAACTACAAGAAGCACGACAGCTGATTCAAAGGCTAGATAGCGGTGAAGGCGTGTTATTGTTGTCTGATATTTGCGGCGGCACGCCATCCAATATCGCCACGCGTCTGATTGAACCCGGACGGATTGAAGCAATTGCCGGTGTCAGTTTGCCGATGTTAGTGCGGGCGGTATCCTATAGCGCGCTGCCCTTAGCAACAGTCATCAGCAAAGCGGTTACGGGTGGTTTGGAAGGTGTTGTACCGCTAGAACCCTTGCCACCCACCGCGTAATACCCTGAAGAAACGGTCAGTAAAACAATCATAATTTGAGGATGACAGGCCTACTATGCTGCAACAAGAAATAGAAATCATCAATAAATTGGGTCTCCATGCCCGTGCTTCGAGCAAATTCACCCAAACCGCAGGCCGTTTTCAAAGCGAGGTGTGGATTTCTCGTGCCAGCCGGCGAGTGAATGGCAAAAGCATTATGGGTGTGATGATGCTCGCAGCAGCAAAAGGCAGCAAAGTCGTGATTGAAACCAATGGCAGCGATGAACAAGCCGCCATGACCGCTTTGGTCGATCTGATTAACAATCGCTTCGACGAAGCCGAGTAACTCAGATCTGGTCACAACAACGGAAAGGGCACCCATGAGCATAGCACTTTACGGTATCGGTATTGGTGGTGGCATTGCGATCGGACGTGCGCATTTGGTTTCTCATACCACTGCTGATGTCAGCCATTATTTTCTGGAAAGCGCAGATATTCCTGCCGAGTTGCAACGCTTTGACGATGCGATTCGCACCACACGCAAAGAGCTAGAAATGTTGTGGGGCAGTATTCCAGAGAATGCTCCAGCCGAGCTAGGCGCCTTTCTGAGTTTGCATATCATGTTGCTCAATGATGCTGCGCTGTCGCGTGAGCCACGCAAAATCATCCAAGCCGAACGCTGCAACGCAGAATGGGCATTAAAACAGCAAGCCGATCAGCTGATTGCCCAATTTGAAGAAATCGAAGAAGCCTATCTGCGTGAGCGCAAACATGATGTGATGCAAGTGGTGGAACGGATTTTCAAAAATCTCGCCGGCCAAAGCAGTGCACCGCCTTTGCCCTCTAGCTTGATTGATGATGCGATTTTAGTCGCCCATGATTTAAGCCCGGCTGACATGGTGTATTTCAAAGATGCCAGTTATGCCGCTTTTGTCACCGATGTGGGGGGAGCCACCAGCCATACTGCGATTTTAGCGCGCAGCCTTGATTTGCCCTCGGTGATTGCCACCCACAGCGCCCGCCATCTGATTCATGAAGATGAGTTGATGATTGTCGATGGCCAGCAAGGGGTGGTAATCGTCAATCCAGACGAAACCGTGTTGGCAGAATACCGCCGCCGGCAACGGGCATGGCGCGCAGCACGCAACAAACTCGCCAGTCTGAAAAAAACCAATGCACAAACCCAAGATGGCACGCCAATTGAGTTATTAGCCAATATCGAACTACCAAAAGATGTGGCCGATGTGGTGGAATCGGGGGCGATGGGGGTTGGTTTATTCCGCAGTGAGTTTCTGTTTTTGGGACGTGATACCCTGCCCGATGAGCAAGAGCAATACGATGCTTACCGTCATGTGGCAGAACAGCTCAATGGCCGTCCGGTCACCATTCGCACCATGGACTTAGGCGCAGATAAAAACCCGAAATGGTCGATTCATGGCACGGGTGATAACCCTGCTTTGGGTTTGTGCGGCATTCGCTTGTGCCTTGCCGAACCGCAGCTATTCCGTACCCAGTTACGCGCTATTTTGCGTGCCTCGGCACATGGCCAAGTCCGCATTCTGTTCCCGATGATCAATGGCATCACCGATCTCAAACAAGCTCTGGCTCAACTCGACGCTGCCAAACAAGAGTTGCGCGAAGAAGAGGTCAGTTTTGATGAGAAAATTGCGGTGGGGGCGATGATTGAAGTGCCTTCAGCAGCACTCACAGTGAATATGCTGGCCAAGCATGTTAATTTCTTGTCGATTGGTACCAACGACCTGATTCAATACACCCTCGCCATCGACCGCAATGATGATGCGGTGAGTCATCTCTACGACCCCACTCACCCTGCTGTCTTGTATTTACTGACCCACACCCTGAAAACTGCCGCAAAATTTGGTTTACCGGTGTCCGTGTGTGGCGAGATGGCCGGGGATAGCAAAATGACCCGCTTATTGCTTGGTATGGGGTTGCGGCGTTTTTCGATGCACCCAGCCAATTTGCTCTCTGTTAAACAAATTGTGCTCGATACCCATCTCGACCCCACGGTGGCACAAACCGCCAAGATTTTGCGCGCCAGCGATCCTGAAAAAATCGCCGATCTTCTCACCCAGCTCAATACCCCGCGTGCAGCCTAATTTTCTATGCTTGTAGATGCTATCGACTTCACCAACACCCGTCGGGTGTTGGTGATCAAGCTACGTCATCACGGTGACGTGCTCTTAACTTCCCCCGTGTTGAGTGTGTTAAAACAACATGCGCCCCATCTCGAGATTGATGCGCTGGTCTATGCCGATACGGCACCGATGTTGGCCGACCATCCGGCGCTCAGCCAACTGCATTGTTTAGATCGTCAATGGAAAAAACTCGGCCCCTTGCCACAAGCCCAAGCAGAATGGCGTGTGTTACAAGCACTGCGCGCTCGACAATACGATGGCATCATTCATCTAACAGAACATAAGCGTGGTTCGTGGTTGGCACGGCTTTTACGCCCTCGCTGGGCCATTTCTCCCAGCAACTTAAATGGCAAATGGTTTCGCAAACCCTTTAGCCATCGCTACCCAGTGATCGGCGGCAATCGGCGGCATACGGTCGACATTCACTTAGATGCCCTGCGGCGTTTGGGTGTGCCGGTGCAACACTATCACCGCGCTTTATCGCTGGCCATTCCGGCGCTTGTGCACACACAAGCCGAGCAAAAACGACTTGCCCAAGGAATTAACAGCCCTTATACGGTCATCCATCCGACTTCACGTTGGATGTTCAAAACATGGCCAACAGAACAAATGGCACAGCTAATACAGGCGCTGCAACAACAAGGGCGAACGGTGCTGCTCACGGCGGCGCCCGATGCCGCAGAAATGGCCTGTATCGCCGCGATTCAAGCGCAATTGACCACACCCGCGCCTTCATTAGCAGGTCAGCTCAGTTTAAAAGAATTAGGGGCGGTGATTGCTGGGGCAGAGTTATTTATTGGCATGGATTCCGTCCCGATGCACATTGCCGCCGCCACCCAAACTCCGACTATTGCGCTGTTTGGCCCTTCGGGTGATATCGAGTGGGGCCCGTGGCAAGTCCCGCATCGGGTATTGATTGCCGAGCACTATCGCTGTCGGCCCTGTGGTCGTGATGGCTGCGGCGGCAGCAAAATCAGCGACTGTCTCAACGCTATCTCGGTCGAGCAGGTCTTGACTGCCATCGAGCAACTCACCGCAACCGTTCGGAATCCTTAATGTCTATTCGTCGTATTGCAATTGTGCGCCAGCGTTTTAATCCGGCTGGCGGTGCAGAACGTTTTGTCAGTCGCGCCCTCGACGCGCTTGCTAGCGATGGCCGTGTTGCCGTTACGCTCTTGGCACGCCGTTGGCAGGGAGAAGGCGGCGGAGATCGTCTAACCATCGACCCGTTCTACCTCGGCAATGTGTGGCGCGATTGGGGATTTGCCCGTGCGGTACAACAGGCAGTGCAACAGCAACAGTTCGATTTAGTGCAAAGCCATGAGCGTATTGTCGGCTGTGATATTTTTCGGGCAGGGGATGGCGTTCATGCCACTTGGCTGGCCCAACGTCGCCGCACCCTCGGCACCCTCGGCAAGCTGGCTTTGCAGCTCAATCCCTATCATCACTACACTTGTGCCGTTGAAGCTAAGATGTTTCGTCATCCGCAACTCAAAGCGGTGATTTGCAATGCCAAAATGGTGCAACACGATATTCAACAGCGTTTTGGCTTAACTACAGATCAGTTACCGTTGATTTATAACGGGGTCGATACGCAACGTTTTCATCCCGATTTACGTCAACACCGCAGCAGTGTCCGACAACAGTTTGCGATTCCAGATCATGCGCCGTTGTTGTTGTATGTCGGTTCGGGATTTGAGCGCAAAGGGGTTGGGCGCATTCTGTCTGCAGTGTTACCGCATCCCGAGGTGCATGTGTTAGTGGTGGGCGGTGATAAACATGCGGCACGTTATCAGCAACAGGCCCATACCCTCGGTTTAAGCACACGGGTACATTTTGCTGGCGTACAAAAAGAAGTCCGTCCTTTTTATGGTGCGGCGGATGGGCTGATTTTGCCGACTTTATACGATCCGTTTCCGAATGTGTGTGTCGAAGCGTTTGCCAGCGGCCTACCGGTATTAACCACCACCCAATGTGGTGCAGCGGAGTGGATTGTTGAGGGAGAAAACGGCATGGTGCGTGATGCGTTGGATGAGGCAGGTTGGCAAGCGGCAGTGGGCTTGTGGTTAGCCGCCCGACCGCAATGGCCGGCGTGGTCCGCCGCCGCCCGCCACTGTGCCGAACCTTATACCTTAGAATCCACCGCCGACGCGCTGATTCAGCTGTATGACAAACTGTTTTGACATCCTCCCCGCCCTTAAAGAGCGGGGATTTCTGTCGGCAGAAAATTGGTGTGGCGAGTATCTATTTGAAGGCGGCCTTTGCAAAGAACCAGCAGACCTTCGGTAGTTGGCAGTTGCTGACTGAAATGCACACTGCGCGCCAACTACCCGTTGGCCTCATCATGCACTCGGCTCGAGGCAATCTATCGCTGACAGTTTATGAGCGAGACATGGCAGCACAAAAACCGATCTTGGTGTCTCAAAAAACTTGGCCGCTACAGTTTCAGAAAGCCTACAGGCGGTAGTATATTTACATAGTCAGTAACTTCATTTATATTCATGTCGTACAGGACAGTCACGAAGGTTTTTTGAGATTACAGACTCCAAATATAACTTAGCACGCTCAGAATCGCTATGAAGATGTGCTGAATATGTACGCGACTTAGTATTCAACACCCAGAATTTACTGGTTGTATCGTACTTCATTTCGCCGCCCAAACGAGCAGGTTGTCCACCGGTAAGTGCTGGATGCCCCTGTCTATCTGGGTCATCCACTGGCTCTTTACCCAAAATAAAGTCACCGTACCGGTCAATTACCCAAACGTAGGTTTGGTTAGTGTCCAGTTTTAAAAAATGCTGGATAGCATCATTACCGCGCACAATTTTAATGAGATCACTTCGAGTAATTTGATCACCATAATCATTGACCTCAGACTTTCGATATTCACGTGCAGGAATACGAAGAAGACCATAATCAGTGTCGAGATAATTATCTTCGAAGTTTAGGAAAAAACGGGTGATGCAACCAATCACATTTGAATCGAGAGCCGAGGTCGCATCCTTGTAGGGCTCACTTCTCACAAACTTACCCAGTATTCGCCAGAAGAGATCAGCATATTTCATGTAGGCAAGGCAGCCGAGAACTAGATCTCCTTGAGGAACCCCTGTCGCGTCGAGCAAGACATCAGCGAAGATTTCTTTTTTTTGATGTAGGAAACGGCAACGCCAGATGTACTTAGGCATATTGGCACTAAGAAAGTTTGAGAATTCACTCGTACCGTTATATGAAAAAAATTCGTATTTTTCGTTGATAACCTCTGTTTTGAGTGTCTTGCTGTGGCAGAGACTTACTTGAAATTCAATGTCGGTAGATTTTATGAACTCTATGAACTCTATGAACTCTGTATGCTCTTTGGAATCTTTGATCTGAGTAAATTGACCAATAATCTCGGAAATTACGGCCGCGACATTGAAAGCGTAATCAAAGTCGATCCGGACCTTATGGTTCAAGCCAATGATCAATACCTGAGGCTCAAATTTTTCTTTTCGAATGCATTTACCATCTTGATTTAATTCAAAAGTGAACGTACTTTCGTTTTCTGGGTCTTTTGCCAACGAGACATAAGGACCGTATCGGTCGTCATGTACGTAAATCCGATCGATATTTTTTGGTAAGGGATATTTGGTAGGTACATTTATACGATACCCAAGAGCACAAACCAAATGATCACCTAAAAATTCCTCATTATTCTCCTTTATCTGGCTGACTCTCCCTCCAATTAGGACAGGAATATTGGAGGACAAATAAGCGATAAGGACATTTTTAATTATTTTATGAAAATATTCTTCTTGATAATCTTGTTTATCTATAACTGTTGGTTCTAACCCATAAGTTTTAAGGCTTCTACAAACATGCTCAATTTGCAATCCACCGGCTGCTGGGAAAGTCCGTGCTCCATTACGATCCGCAACTAAAGCTGACTTAGTAATGGCACTTGGAGAGGGAAGTAGTTCCCGTCTGTAGGTTCGATTGACGTTGAGCAATGTCCAAATCGCGCTTGTTGCACAAGCAGATACCACCTTATCTTGTTCAATAAAAGCAGCGGTTTCGATGGTAAGATCAATGCCAAACAGAGAAACATTGATCTTATCCTTCAGGACAAAAGACGAATCATTGAAGTTGTACGGTATCAAACACATTCGAGCGATACAGGTCACGGGCAATGGTCTAATTACAGCAAATCCAGCATAGGAATTTTCGGACTTGATTTTATCATTGATAAAATTGAGATCTAGCACGTTCAGTGCATTGGAAAACTCTGCCTCCTCAAACGACTCTCGAAAGAAATGCAACCGAGCACATGTCTTTGGCAGGGACTGGAAGCAGCGAGCATAATACTCGGAGTAATCCTCCAAATAATGCTTGTCTACATAGTCGCTTTCTAAGATGACGGTTTTGACACCAATGTGATTAAGGTAATTCGTAAGATATATAATATGCGATTTTTCACTAACTTCACTTCTTGAAGACCATCTAGTTATATGTCTGATCACATTAATAATGAAATCAGAAGAGTACTTTGCTACCGCAATGGGCGTTAAACTATTTGTCATCATCTTACCGATAAACACAAAAGGCACAGGATACTCTGTGCCTTTTCTCTTTTTGAGAAAGGAAACAAACACCTTAAAGTGCAAAGGTATAGTTTTTTCGCGTACTATCAGGGTTCTTTACTTTCTCGATCATTTTAGAACCAGAAAGTTTGAAAACTTGCTTCTTATCACTAGAAGTAATATCGCTACAAAAGTCATAATTTTGCGCTAGATTTGAATTCCTCATTAAATCTTTTACAAGATTAAGATTGTGACTTTTGCTCATGATTTTTCACCCAATGAAATATTTTCTGAAAATTAACTTAAGTTAATTGAAACCCTGAAGATTGATTCAAAAAAACTTCAAATTTTCATGCATGAAGCTTTTAAATATTCTGGGAGGCTTTCCTAGAATTTTGAATCAAAATAAATACAAAAACTATACATAGCAAGAGCCTAAAACATAGATTAACTAACATTGATCTTAAATTTTAGGATCACAAGACTTTGTAAGTCGCATGTAATTATACTATAAAAAAACATAATTTGCAAGACCATCCTAAGCCAACAAAACTACCAATTGTCATTAATAAAAAGCTCATTTTTTGAAATAAGATGAAAAAAATGCCCTGAAAGGCGCTGTATCTAACTTATATTTATAAGCTATGCGTATAAAAACATACTACTCAAAGCAACTGTCGATTTACTTATCCTAGTTCTTCAGCAATCGCTCGAATGGTTGTACCTTTGGCAGCCATAACTCTGGCACTGGCTTTCTTGTCCTCATTATCGATACATCTGTTTAACATTCCAATCTTGCCCCTTGGCACTTTGCTGTACTTTAAACGTGGCTAGAGCTTCTGCCTCGTTGCGCCATGTAAAGGTCAATACCAAGAATCAGATATAAAAAAGCCCCCTGCATTCGGGGGCTTTTTCAATCATCTACAGCGAATTGCAAGGCTTTTTAGCTACCACGCCGACTTAAAGCACGAGCGCCAATATCACGCCGCATTTGACGGCCAGCAAAGCGAATGCGGTCTGCGGTTTCATAAGCGCGGTTTTGCGCCATCCGCACACTATCGCCCAACCCGACCACACACAACACACGGCCACCGTTAGTCACCAAGCGGTTGTCAGCGTCCAAAGTCGTACCGGCATGAAACACCAAGCAATCCTCGGCTTGCGCGGGAATGCCTTCAATCAGATCACCTTTTCGGGGTGATTCTGGATAACCTTCGGCAGCCAACACCACGCCTAATGCCACGCGGCGATCCCACTCGGCTTCAACCTTATCCAACTGACCATTGATCCCTGCTTCTACCAAGGTCACAAAGTCGGATTTCAAACGTGCCATGATGGGCTGTGTTTCAGGATCCCCAAAACGGCAGTTAAATTCGATGGTATAAGGGTTGCCTTCGCCATCAATCATCAAACCCGCGTACAAGAAACCCGTATAAGAATGACCATCACGTTTCATGCCCTGCACTGTTGGCAAGATAATTTCCCGCATCACACGGGCATGAACTTGTGGCGTTACCACAGGCGCAGGGGAATACGCCCCCATCCCACCGGTATTCGGGCCTTCGTCATTGTCTTTTAGGCGTTTGTGGTCTTGGCTCGTCGCCATCGCCAACACATTCTCACCATCGACCATCACGATAAAGCTGGCCTCTTCGCCGACCAAGAAATCCTCAATCACCACGCGGCTGCCGGCTTGGCCCATTTTGTTACCCACCAACATATCGTCGATAGCAGCATGAGCTTCGTCTAAGGTCATCGCGACAATCACGCCCTTACCTGCGGCAAGACCATCGGCTTTAATGACAATTGGCGCCCCTTTTTCTGCCACGTACGCATGTGCCGCGTCCGCATCAGTAAAGGTTTCATAGTTGGCCGTTGGAATGCCGTGGCGCTTCATAAAGGCCTTGGCAAAATCTTTCGAGCTTTCTAACTGGGCGGCGTACTGTGTTGGGCCAAAAATTTTCAGCCCTTCAGCACGGAACGCATCCACCACACCAACCGATAACGGCGCTTCAGGCCCCACAACAGTCAGGTCGATTTTTTCACTCTTGGCAAACGCAATCCATTCGGAAATGGTTGTCAGCGGTACCGAGTGCAAATCAGAATCGAGGGTGGTACCTGCGTTGCCTGGTGCAACAAATACCTTGGTGCTGCGTGGCGATTGCGCCAAACGCCATGCCAAGGCATGTTCACGGCCACCAGAACCGATCACCATGATTTTCATAGTATGGATATTCCCTGTCTTAACAGTGCAGATTAGTGGCGGAAATGGCGGCAGCCAGTGAACACCATCGCAATACCGTGTTCATCTGCCGCAGCAATCACTTCAGCATCACGCATCGAACCACCGGGTTGAATAATCGCAGCAATCCCTTGCTCGGCAATCACATCCACCCCATCACGGAAGGGGAAGAACGCATCCGAAGCCGCCACCGCTTGTGTCAAACTCAATCCAGCATCTTGCGCCTTACGTGCTGCAATACGGGTGGAATCCACGCGGCTCATCTGCCCCGCACCAATACCGGCGGTTTGACCCTTAGCCGCAAACACAATTGCATTGGACTTCACAAATTTCGCGACACGCCATGCAAACAACAAATCGGCCAACTGTGCCGCTGTGGGTTGTGCCTTGGTGACCACTTTCAACTCATCGGCCGAGATATTTTTCAGATCGGGGGTTTGCACCAAAATCCCACCACCCACACGCTTGAGATCAAAACGATTGAACCCCGGCTCGAGCGGCACTTCTAACACGCGCACATTGGGTTTTTTCGCAATCAACTCACGGGCTTCTGCCGTAAAGGCTGGGGCAATCAACACTTCGAGGAATTGCGCGCTCACCGCTTCGACGGTAGCGGCATCCACTTCACGGTTAAAGGCGATAATGCCGCCAAAAGCGCTGGTGGTATCGGTTGCGAAGGCCAGACGATAGGCAGTCAGTGGGTCTGCTGCAACCGCAACACCACAGGGATTGGCATGTTTCACAATCACACACGCCGGTTCGTCAAAGGTTTTTACGGCTTCCCATGCGGCATCGGAGTCTGCGATATTGTTATAGCTCAGCTCTTTACCTTGCAGCTGGGTGTAATGCGCCAAAGCGCCTAAAGCAGGATCGAGATCACGATAGAACGCCGCTGCTTGATGAGGGTTTTCGCCATAGCGCATGTCTTGCACTTTAACAAACTGTGCATTTAAACGATTAGGGAATGCCACGCGCTCTGGCACACCATGCGTCACCCCTTCAACCAAACTGGTCAGGTAGTTAGAGATAGCGCCATCATAAGCAGCGGTATGGGTAAAGGCTTTCTTTGCCAGATTAAAACGGGTCACCCGCGACAGGGCGCAACCGTTTTGTTTCATTTCTTCGATTAAACCTGCGTAGTCGGCAGCATCAGTCACAATGGCCACATGAGCCCAGTTCTTTGCCGCCGAACGCACCATCGTTGGCCCACCAATGTCGATGTTTTCAATGGCGTCTTCTAAGGTACATTCTGCTTTTGCAATGGTCGCTTCGAATGGATAGAGGTTGACACAGACCAGATCGATATTGCCAATACCGTGTTCCGCCATTTTTGCCACATGCTCAGGCAAATCACGCCGCCCCAAAATACCGCCGTGAATTTTTGGGTGTAAGGTTTTTACGCGGCCATCTAACATCTCTGGAAAACCGGTATAGTCAGCGACTTCAATCACCGGCAAGCCTTGTTCAGCTAATAACTTTGCTGTGCCGCCGGTGGAGAGAATTTCCACCCCTTGTTCGGCCAAAGCACGAGCAAACTCGACAATACCCGTTTTATCCGAGACGCTAATCAGCGCACGTTCAATCTGTGTCATAACAATCATTCCAAAACAAGTTCAACAAGTGGTTATCAAAAGCCAATACCAGCACTTTACAATAGCTGGTATTGCTTCATTTTTTTACGCAAGGTATTGCGATTCACCCCAAGCAAGTCGGCGGCGCGGGTTTGGTTTCCCCCCGCATGATGCAACACCACCTCTAACAGCGGTTTTTCTACCCGAGCCATCACCATATCGTATAGCCCAGCAGTCGCTTCACCATCCAAGTCGTGGAAATATTGTTCCATTGCTTGGCGGATAGCATGAGAAATTGGATCGTGACCAGTCATAGCATATTTTCAACAGGAAGCAGGGGGCAAACAGGCCTCAACCTCTGCGTCAGCAAGATAGTGCAAACGTTCGCCATATTGCCGCTGTTGGGCAAAAAACTCAGCGACCGCAGCATATTGCTGTTCGGGATGGTCAAGGGAATACATAAATTGGCGGAAGGGATTGCTCCCGCGCAAACCTTTGGTATACCAAGCGATATGCTTACGAGCAATCCGACAGCCAGCATAATCACCATAAAACGCATACAGCGCTTGCAAATGGCCCATCAGCAATTGCGCGATTTCATCCACCTCGGGTTCGGGCAAACAGTGGCCGGTTTGCAAATAGTGCAAGATCTCGCGGAATAGCCAAGGCCGCCCTTGTGCGGCACGGCCAATCATAATGGCATCCGCCCCCGTGTAATCCAAAACAAACTTGGCTTTTTGTGGCGTGGTGATATCACCATTGGCAATCACGGGAATCGACAAGGCGGCTTTCACCTCGGCAATGGTGTCGTATTCAGCTTCACCAAGATACTTATCTTCACGCGTGCGGCCATGCAGGGCCAATGCTTGGATGCCACAGTCTTGCGCCATCTTTGCCACACGCAGGACATTTTTTTCTGTACGACACCATCCGGTTCGGGTTTTTAGCGTGACCGGCACATCAACCGCCTTGACCACTGCCTCTAAAATCCGCGCCACTAACGGCTCATCTTTCAACAACGCCGATCCTGCCGCCACATTGCACACCTTTTTGGCAGGGCATCCCATATTGATGTCAATAATTTGGGCGCCACCCTCAACATTACGCTGTGCTGCCTCGGCCATCTGCTGTGGATCGGAGCCGGCAATTTGGACCGAGATCGGGCCCGGTTCGCCGGTATGGTCGGCACGCTTGAGCGTTTTACGTGAGGTAGCCAAGACCGTATTCGAAGTGATCATCTCGCTCACCGCCAAGCCTGCCCCAAAATGGCGACATAACATGCGGAAGGGGCGATCTGTCACCCCTGCCATCGGTGCCAAAACTAAGCGGTTTGGCAATACATAGGGGCCAATCTGAAAAGGGGAAGCCATCACCACGGTGTCGTATCAAAAAGCGGAAAGCGGCGCATTTTAAGCTGTTTACAGGGTAGCTGACAAAAATTTTGCTTATTTTTTAAGCAGCTCATCGTTTTTACAACAGCCGGTATTGTGACTGTGCATTTTTCTGGCATACTTCTCACCATGAAACCTGCCCTTTCTTTGCTTTTACTTGCCCTATTGAGCGCCTGCACATCACAGGTCGGCCTGTTCGCGCCACAACATCAGGTACGGCAAGGCTATCTCTACCAATACCAAGCCCAGCCCACGCCTGATGAGCGGGATATTGAGCTGACGGTTTGGGCCGCACCCTTGAGTGGTGGAGAATGGAAACTTGAAGATGAGTTGCAACGCTATGCCAAGCGTTATGCCCAAGAACAAGACTGCATCAGCTACCGCCTCGACCGCATTACCCTCGGCCAATACAACACCTTTTTTGAAGGCAAACGCTATGTTCGAGGGGTGATGAATTGCACCAAACGCCCTAGCAGCGCACTGCAACCGACAACCTTAGCGCCGGAGCCAGTGGTGCCTTTCCTTGATCGGCAACACGGCGGAAAATAAAAAAACAAAAACGGTGATCGTTTCCAATCACCGTTTTTTTAATGTTGAGGCAAAGTCAGTCTGTAAGCCGGGTTCTGTGTTGGGCGATTTACGCCCCAGACAGTCATTCCTCTAGGCCTGCCATTACTGACAGGCTCCAGCAACCTACCCGGGCACAACGCGAGCCACGTTAGCGCGCCCTGCTTGGTCTTGCTTCGAATGGGGTTTAGCCTGCCGTAGCCTGTTACCAGTTACGCGGTGTGCTCTTACCACACCTTTTCACCCTTACCTGATCTTCTTGCGAAGCCATCGGCGGTTCAGCTCTCTGTTCCACTTTCCGTCGCCTTACGACGCCTGGCCGTTAGCCAGCATTCTGCTCTATGAAGCCCGGACTTTCCTCCCCCCGTTTGCACAGGCGGCGACTGCCCGACCAACTCTACCGCCAAGCAGTATAACAGATTAGCTCGCCGCAGCGACCAAGGGTTGCAGTTCACCGCTTTGGAACATTTCGGTCATGATGTCCGAACCACCAATAAACTCGCCCTTGATATACAGTTGTGGGATGGTTGGCCAATTGGAAAATTCTTTAATGCCTTGGCGAATCGCAGGGTCTTGCAACACGTCGACCGTCATCACGCTTTTTGCTTCACAGGCTTTCAAAATTTGCACAGCGCGAGCAGAAAACCCACATTGTGGAAACTGAGCAGACCCTTTCATATACAGCACAATCGGGTTTTCAGTCACTTGTTGACGGATAACATCATGGATATTTTGGCTCATGGCTAAACCTCTAATAGTTGAGTGATTTACTAGGATTTTACGCCCTGTCTATCGTGGGGTCAATTTGTGCCGCGTGCTTGGCTGGCAAGCCATGCCGCAAAATCCCCTGCTACCTCAGGATGTTTCAAAGCATAGTCAACCGTGGCCTTGAGATAGCCCAACTTTGAACCACAGTCATAACGTTGGCCGTGGAAAGGATGTGCTAAAACGGTTTCTTCGCGTAACAGCGCCGCAATGCCATCGGTCAATTGAATTTCACCACCAGCACCGGGTAGGACATGCTGTAGTTTGTCAAAAATATTGGCCGTTAAAATATACCGTCCAACGACAGCCAACGTTGAAGGAGCGTCTTCTGGTTTTGGCTTTTCTACGATAGAGGTTACTTGTTGCCATTGTGCATGAGGCGTGACTTGCACAATGCCGTAACTGCCTGTCTCTTGCGGTGCGACATGCTCAACACCAAGAATCGAGGACTGTGATTCGGCAAAGACATCGACCATCTGTTGCATGGCACCAGGCGCACCATCGATCAAATCATCTGCCAAAATCACCGCAAACGGTTCTCGCCCCACCACCGGACGCGCACATAACACCGCATGACCTAACCCCAACGCCTCGGTTTGACGAATGTAAATACAACTGGCCGAACGCGGCAAAATCCCCTGTACCGTGTCTAACAGCTTCTGCTTGTTACGCAGTTCTAGTTCAGTTTCTAGCTCATACGCTTTATCAAAATGGTCTTCAATCGAGCGTTTATTGCGGCCAGTAATAAAAATTAACTCGGTAATCCCAGCTTCTAACGCCTCTTCAACCGCATACTGAATCAGCGGTTTATCCACCACCGGCAACATTTCTTTTGGGCTGGCTTTGGTTGCAGGCAAAAATCGTGTTCCCATACCGGCCACCGGAAAGACTGCTTTAGTAATTCTTTTTTGCATATTCACTCACGAAAAACAGTTTTACATTCAACTAGTTGACTAACAACGCTAAAAACTCTGCCTCGGATAATACGGGAATGCCCAAGGACATGGCTTTATCTAACTTACTCCCAGCAGCCTCTCCAGCCACCACATAATCGGTTTTTTTCGACACACTACCCGCCACTTTTGCGCCCATCGCCAGCAAGCGTTGTTTTGCTTCATCGCGGCTTAATGTCGTCAACGTGCCAGTTAATACCACTGTTTTAGCAGCCAATATCGAAGTAGCAGCCGACGGTTCAGGTGCGGCACAATCAGGCCATTGCACCCCCGCCGCCAACAATTGTGCGATCACGGCTTGGTTATGGGGCTCGGCAAAGAAATCACACACCGATTGCGCTACAATCGGCCCGACATCGGGGACCTGTAATAATGCCTCGGTGGTGGCATTGTGTAGCGCAGTCAGCGAGGTAAAATGCAGCGCCAAATCTCGTGCTGTCGCCTCCCCCACATTGCGAATCCCCAAGGCAAATAAAAAGCGGGGCAAAGTGGTGTGTTTACTTTTCGCAATCGCGGCACATAGATTTTGTGCCGATTTTTCTGCCATACGCGGTAGCGTAGCCAGTTGTGCCTCGGTCAATTGGTAGAGATCTGCCGGTGTTCTCACCCAATCTTTCTCGACTAGTACATCCACTAATTTATCGCCCAACCCCTCGATATCCATGGCACGACGGGCAGCAAAATGCAGCAAGGCTTGTTTACGCTGGGCCGAACACACCAAACCGCCAGAACAACGGGCAATGGCTTCTTGTGCTTCACGCACCACATGACTGCCACACACAGGGCAAACCGTCGGCAGATGAAAACGCGCGCTGTCTTGTTGTGCGAAGTCTGGCCGCCGTTCGAGCACCACCGCCACCACTTCAGGAATGACATCCCCCGCGCGCCGGACAATGACCGTATCACCCACCCGTACATCTTTGCGTAACACTTCATCTTCGTTATGCAAGGTGGCATTGGTCACCGTCACGCCACCGACAAAAACGGGCTTGAGTCGTGCAACTGGCGTGAGTGCCCCAGTGCGTCCAACTTGAATCTCAATTGCTTCAACTTCGGTTAAGGCTTCTTGTGCAGGGAATTTATGTGCCACCGCAAAACGGGGTGCACGAGAAATAAAGCCCAGCTGGTGTTGTAAGGCAAAATCATTGACTTTATACACCACCCCATCCAGCTCATAAGGGAGGCTATCGCGTTGTTGTTCAATCTGTTGATAGGCTTGCCACAAACCAGCGGCACCTTGAACACATTGCACATGCTCACAAATGGGAAATCCCCACTGGCGCAGTTGTTGTAACGCCTGATCATGTGTTTCTGGCATCGTGCCACCCTCTAAGCGGGCAATACCATAGGCAAAAAAGCTCAGACGGCGTTGTGCCGTCATTTTTGAATCTAGCTGCCGCAAACTCCCTGCTGCCGCGTTACGGGGATTGATAAAAGTTTTTTGACCACGGGCCAGTTGTTCGACATTCAGGCGCGCAAAATCGTGTTTCAACATCAACACTTCACCGCGCACCTCCAATAATGTCGGTGCCGTTGGAGGCAACCGGAGTGGCAAGGAACGAATGGTGCGTAAGTTCTCGGTCACATCTTCGCCGCGTTGACCATCACCACGCGTTGCCCCTTGCACCAGTACGCCGTCTTGATAGAGCAAACTGACCGCCAATCCATCAAATTTAGGTTCAACACAGTAGGTCAATGCCGAGACAGCGACGCCTTGTTTTTGCAAAAGTGTACTCACCCGCACATCAAAAGCGTCTAATTCTGCTTGAGAAAACACATTGTTCAACGACAACATCGGAACAGTGTGTTCAACCGTTTTTAGCTCAGGCAGCGGCGCACCGCCTACCCGCATCGAGGGAGAATCGGCTGTTTTTAACTCGGGGTGTTCCGCTTCTAATGTGAGCAGACGTTGAAATAAGCGGTCGTATTCACTGTCAGGAATGGTTGGATTGTCCAACACATAGTATTGATAGGCATAGCGGTGGAGCTGGTCACGCAACGTGGCCAGCTCCTGTTGAGGCGAGAGATCAGACATTATGCAAACAAACGTAAGGCGGCGACAGAGCCAGGGGCGACGCCCCGATCATCCATACGGGTATAGATTTGGTCGAGTTGACGGCAAATGGTATCAATGCCGGTTTCGGAGAGCGTCCGCTGGTTATCATCTACCAAGTGACCATTGAACGTACGGGCCAATTCACGAGCAAATTGCACTGCCCGTTCAAAGACTTCAGTACCCCCCGCTACCCGAGGCACATCAAAGAGAAGCGTCAAGGCTTCGACATTCTCGCCTTCTAGCGGCTCTTCATCAAAAGCGCCCAAGCTATATAAGCTGTTGCCGGAGTCAGACACGCAGTGATAACGGCCATCTGGATGCAGCTCTAGGCCAAAGCGTTCGATAAATTCGATGATTTGGCTGGCAGAAACGGGGGCCCGCAAAAAGACGTTTAGACCAATCATCACATCAATTTCGGCACAGAAACGATCTAAATCACGCGCCGCAGCCAATTGTTGTGAAGGCTGGGGGAACTGCACCGCCGCACCAAATTGGGTGGCGAAGCTTCTTAGCTGCTCACAAAAGGCTTCGAGTTCGCGATCATCCAACACGCCATTGCGATCAACCATTTGCAAGCCAACATCAAGGGCACGATAACGAACGTCGCTGTTGGGTTCATACACTTGCCAGCGTCCAGCCGCAGTGCAGGCCAAAATCTGCACCCGTTTTGGCGCGATAAAACGCGGCAAGGTGGGGAGATCGGTCATCTCAGAGAAACGTACCTCGGCGATAAAGTCGAGGTTTGGATCAAGCATGGCGCGCACAATCGCTTGCTGATCAGACAACAGGTCAATTTCGGCCACTGGTGGCGTATGCACTTCGATGTTGTCATCTGCATCCAGTTCAGCAGGGGGTGCCCTGAACAAGGGTTCTTGCTGTGATGCAGGCTCGGCGGTGATGTCGTCAACTGGCGGAGCGGCAGCGGTTAAGTTTGGTTCAATCCGTGGGGAAGGCTCATCAGTCGCTTTAGCTGGCTGTCGCGCATCAGTTTCAGCAAGGGAGGGCGCATCTTCCGCAGAAAATACCAACTCAGCGGCGCGTTCTCGTACCGGCGTGATGGTCTCAGATGGCTCGCCCAACTCAACGGCTGGGGTGAGTTTGAAGCTAGAAGGCGGCTCATTTGCCGGCGGCACGGTGAGGGGGGCAACGGTTTTTAATGGCGGTTCCGTCGCTAGAATAATCGGCTCTAGTCGGTCTGGTCGTCCATCCCGCACTTCGGGCAATGGCGAATCCACTAACACATCGGTCTTTTGGTCTTGTGAAAAGACATCACGTGTTTTGCGGCGATAGCGCCATTCTTGGAAGACATTGTAACCAACCACCAACACAATCAGCAGCACGCCGACTACGGCCACAGCAATCTGCAATTCGCTCATGCGTAAGGCTTCCCGCTTTATTCAGAATAAGCTGCCATTATAACCAAAACTGCAATGCCTGCGCGCCGCAACGCTGTTGACAAAAAACGGCACACCTAGACGCGAAACCGCTCTACCAGCGAAGTTAAATCACGCGCAGAAGATTGCAACGCTGTAGCGACTTCTGCGGTTTGTTCGATATTACTGGCGCTATCGCGCACACGGCTTGCAATGTGTTCGGCATGATGGGCAATATTCTGACTAGCTTGCCCTTGTTCAGCGACAGTTTGATGAATACGGCTGGCTTTTTCTAAGGTACTGGCAGCACCTTGCCGAATATGCGACAAGGTTTGAGCTGTATTCGCTAACAAACGCAAACCATGTTCCATCTGTTCACTGGCGGTTTGCATATCGGTTGCAGCCGAGCTGGTATCTTGACGAATGGCACCGAGTAGTTGAGTGATTTCTTGGGTGGCGCTGGCAGTACGTTCCGCCAATTTACGCACCTCATCTGCCACCACCGCAAAACCACGGCCTTGCTCACCCGCCCGAGCAGCCTCGATAGCAGCATTCAAAGCCAATAAATTGGTCTGTTCGGCAATCTCTTGCACCGAGGCCACAATATGCCCCACGGCTTGCGAGCGCGCATTGAGGCTATCAATCCGCCCAGCAGAAACGGTGATGCTTTTTGCTGTCAGGCTGATTTCATTCGCCGTCTGCTGCATCGCATCAACCCCTTCATCCGCTAAATGGCAAGCTCGCTGGGCATTACCTTCGGAAGCGCTAGCATCGTCGCTGACTTGTCGCATGGCTTGGCTCATTTGTTGCGTCGCCGTTGCAATCTCTGAGGAGGCATGGGTCTGCTCCACAATCGCTTGTGCAGCGGTATCGGTTCCTTGAGCTAATGTCGATGCAGCAGCGCCTAGCTGATGCGCATTGGTATTCACCTCACGCAAAACAGTGGCAAAGGTTTCCACTAAGCGGTCGAAAGCCTGTGCCATCTGTGCGACCTCATGTTCCCCTTTAATCCCAGTGCGGGCAGTCAAATCGAGGCTTTGCCCCATCTGATCCATCGTGCGGTGTAATTTACGCACAGGTTTCAAAATACTATTCGAAGTAAAACGGGACAATAACAACACCATCCCCAACACCAACACCGCCACACCAAGCGCAATTTTAAAGGTCAGTGCAGCCGCTGCCGCACGCCGTTCTGCCTCATCTTTCATCGCATAAAACAGCGTATCTTGCATCCCTTTCATCGCGTCAATGCGGAAAGAGGCCAACTCAAACCAACGTGGTGCTGATACCAAGGCCAACGGCTCGGTGCTTTCCAAAAGTTTTTCACGCAACGTAGGGATATTGGCGTAATCATCTGAAGCCCGAATGGCGCGATAGACTTCAACCATCACCGGCGTGGCTAAACGCTCAAAAGTTTCTAGGCAACTTGATTGTTGCCCCGCACGCACCATCACATTGCGTTTTACCGCATCATTTAACATGCCACGACTTAAAGCGGCATAGACCTCGGCACGTTCCCGACCTGCAAATTCTTTCTCACACAATAACGCTTGTAAGGAAGCTGTTTCACGCGCCAACTCGGCATCGGTTTGCATCTGAATTAAGCTGCTGATGATGGCAAACGAGGCATCAATTGGACGGGCGAAGCCTTCGACTAACTCTTTTTCAGCAGCTTGACCTTGATCTAAGCGTTGCCGCAGCCCTTGTAATCCCGCTAAATGTTGTTCAAGTTCGCGCACGCGGTCTGCGAGAACGGGGGGTAATTGCAGTTGTTGACTGGCTTGTAATAAAGCTTGTCGGCTTTGTTCAGCGATAGGTCGTGCCGCTTCAATCGGCTGGCGCGATTTAGGATCGGACAGCAACCCCACCGACAAACCACGTTCGGCTTGTAAGGTATGCATTAAATCGCCCGCCAACCCCGCAAAAACGATTAACTGTGCCGACTCTGACAGAGCACTTGCTTCACGCCAATCACGCCACCCTAAATGCGAGGCATAGCCCAGCACAGCACATAACGGCACCAAGACCAATAACACCAGTCGTGTGCGAATTGATAAGGCAGCAAACATGGAATCCTTTCCGCAACCGCTGTCACCTAAAACTGGCAAACCGATTCAAGTCGATTTACCAGCATCCCCTGCGTTACCTTATTTAAGGTACTTGTAAGACTGCCACTGTTAGCCAGCAGTCTGCTTTGACAATTTGCAAAAAAAATAAAAAATATAAAAGTCACTGCTCACGTAAATGCAAGGCTTCAATAATATCCACCGCCACCACACGGCTAACCCCTTGTTCTTGCATCGTAACCCCAATGAGTTGACTCGCCATCTCCATTGTCAAACGATTATGACTGATATATAAAAACTGTGTTCGCTCTGCCATCATCTTAACCAAATCACAAAAACGCCCTGTATTGGCATCGTCCAATGGTGCATCAACCTCATCCAATAAACAAAATGGGGCTGGATTCAGGCGGAACAATGAAAAGACCAAGCTCATTGCCGTTAAAGCCTTTTCTCCGCCCGATAACAGATGAATGGTGGCATTTTTCTTGCCGGGCGGCTGGGCAATAATTTGCACCCCAGCTTGCAATACATCGCCTTCGGTCAACACCAATTCTGCCCGACCACCGCCAAACAGCAGTGGAAATAGCTCCGCCATCGAAGCATTCACCTGTTGGAAAGTGTCTTGTAAACGCTCACGCGTTTCCGCATCAATTTTGGCAATCGCATCGTGTAATAACGCCATGGCCTGTTGCAAATCATCGGCTTGTGTTTGCAAATAGGTTTGCCGTTGTTGAGCGGCTTGCAATTCTTCCAGTGCGGCCAAATTGACCGCGCCTAGCTGCTGGATCGATGCAGCTAACCGAGAGATTTCCGTTTGCAAAGACGACGCTTTTTGTTTTTCGGGCAATTGCGCTAACAACGCTTCTTCATCGGCCTCGGCAT
The DNA here is from genome assembly GCF_055136605.1 of Aquaspirillum sp. Taxonomy (NCBI): domain Bacteria; kingdom Pseudomonadati; phylum Pseudomonadota; class Betaproteobacteria; order Neisseriales; family Aquaspirillaceae; genus Aquaspirillum; species Aquaspirillum sp. The sequence goes on from NZ_JBSQVP010000010.1 coordinate 27,982, forward strand.
CAAATAATTCTTGGCTAAAACGCAGCATAGCCAGTTGTGCTTCTTGGATTTTTAACAATGTTTGGCTGATGCTGTCGCGGATTGGCCCTAAATGATGTTCTGCCTGTTGCCGTTGTTGTTCTAATTGGCGCAGTTTTTCTTGCCATCCATTCACTGCATCCCGCACCTGTTGTACGGCAAGTAAGCAGTTTTCCCGCGCCAACACCGCTTCTTCTACTTGCCATAACAATGCTTCTTCATCAAAACGTGCCGACTCGCTGATACGCTGTTGTTGACGGTCGCGTGCTTGTTGTAAGCGTTGTTGTAAGTCGTGCTGGCGACGTTGTAATTCTGCCGTCCGTTGTTCGGCTTGTTGCAGCACAAACCGTGCCTGTTGGATGGCCTTTTCTTGCTCTCGCTGTCGTTGCCGAGCAAGTTGCAAGCCAGTCTCTGCATCAAGCCGTTGAATGCGCAAGCTTTCGTTGACATCAGCCAATTCTTCAAGCTGGGTAGCTCGTTCTTCTAACTCCATCTCAGCATAGTGCAAATCTTCTTGTGCCGAAGCATATTGCTCTTGTAGAGCGAATTGCTGTTCTTCTGCTCGCCGTTGTTCAGTCTGTAGAGAAGCATAAAGGTGCTGCTGTTTTTGCACCGCCAATTCAGCTTGGTGTAACGCGGTGTGTTGTTGCTTATATTGCTGCCGTAGCTGGCTGAGTTGATCGGCTAACGTCTGTAAGGCCGTTTCACTCGCGGTGACTTCGGCTTGGCTGTGTTGCCATTGCGGTTGTAGATCTTGTTTTTCTTGTTCCGCCTGTTGCCATTGTTGTTGTCGATATAAAACACTGCTATCGACACTGCCCGCATAAAACTGCACCCCATAGGCATCGGCCCAATGCCCTTCACGACAAATCACCCGCTGGCCATCTCGCAGCTGTTCCTGCCATTGATACACCTCAGCCAAGCTTTCCACACAAAATACTTGGCCCAACACACTGTGCAACCAAGGTAAAACCACAGTGTGTGTAGGTTGCACCTGATCCAATAAACAGGGCAGCGGCAACGTTGGTGTCGTATCGACCACAGGGGCAGCAGGGTGTAACACGCGTAACGCCATCGGTGGAGCTGAAGTCGGACGAATAGGGCTGATTCGGCCATTGATGGCAGATTGTAAAATGGCTTCAAGTGCCACTTGCCAAGTGGGTGAACATTGCAAAGATTGGTGCAACAGCGGTGACTGCGCCAATCCCTGATCAACCAACCATGTTGTTTCTTCTTGTGATGAAGGCTGGGTTAATAAAGCGGCTAGTGCTTCTGCTTTGGCTTCAGCCGCCACCCATGCCGCATGTTGGGCTTTAAGCTGCTGTTGCTGTTGTTGCAAGCGCTGTTGTTGCTGCTGATACTGCGCTTCATCGTACTGTAATTGTTCTGTCAGCGTCTCCAGTGCAATTTGACACTGTTGCCGCGTCTCTTCTGCTTGTTGCCAAGCCTGTTGTTGTTCTTGTAGTGCGCTGTTGTCTTGGCTGTGTGTCAGCTGTTGTAGGCGTTGCTGTAGCTGTTGCAGGCTCTGCTGTAAGTGCTGTTGTCGTTGTTGACTTAAATCACGCTGACGCAATACATCGTGATATTGCCGTTGTTGTTGTTGCCATGCTTGATCGAGTTGTTGAAAGGCTTGCTCTGCTTGTGGCAAGTGGTCATCGTCTTCCCCCTCTTGTTCCAGCCATTGCCCTAATTGTTCTTGTGCTAAATCCGATTGCCATTGCGCTTCTTCCAGCTGTGGCAACAAAGCCTCTTGTTGCTGTTCTAGCTCGGCAATCTCATTTGCCAGATGGGTGGCATCATGCTGTAACCGTTGTTGCATCTCACGTTGATAGCGCAACTGCTCTTCTAGCCGTGCTTGGGCGGCAGTGCGTTCAGCGAGCAATTGCTGTTGATGTGCTAATTCATCGTTCGCCGCAAAATGCGCCTCACGCACCTCAACCAACCCTTGTTCACACGTGGTGATTTGGGTTTGCCAGCTTTCTTGTTCAGTTTCGAGTTGTGCTAATTGGGCCCGTGCCTGCGCTTCTTGTTGTTGTGCCTCACGTTTGCGTAAGAGGGCCAATAAGTTTTGCTTTTCACTGAGGGTTTGTCTGAGAGTTTGATATTCACTCGCTACAGCCGCTTGTTGCTGCAATTTATCAATTTGTTGCTGCAATTCGCTGCGAATGTCCTCCACCCGTGCGAGGTTGTCACGGGTATCGGCCAGACGGTGTTCGGTCTCGCGACGTCGTTCTTTATATTTAGAAACCCCAGCGGCCTCTTCTAAATAGGCACGTAATTCTTCTGGGCGGGCTTCGATAATGCGCGAGATCATGCCTTGTTCGATCACCGCATAACCACGCGTCCCGACTCCCGTTCCTAAAAATAAATCGGCGATATCACGCCGCCGCACTTGTTGTTGGTTAATCCAATAACTGGAATCCCCTTGCCGCGTTAAAACCCGTTTAATCGAGATTTCACCATACTGGCTCCATGCCCCTGCGGCGCGGCCTTCGCTGTTATCAAACACCAATTCTACTGAAGCGCGGCTGGCAGGTTTGCGTTGGCCTGAGCCATTGAAAATCACATCCTGCATCGATTCGCCGCGCAGTTGTTTGGCCGAAGATTCGCCCAATACCCAGCGCACCGCATCAATCACATTCGATTTGCCACAGCCATTCGGCCCCACTACCGCAACCAGTTGTCCCGGTATCGGAATGGTCGTGGGGTCAACAAAAGATTTAAAACCAGCCAGCTTGATATGGGTTAGACGCACAGCAACACGCTCACAACAAAAAGTCGGCCATTATGCCGCAGTCTCAGCCAAAGACGGCATCAACTGTCGCCAAGCCGACAAACACATCGCTACCGGAATATCCTGTGCTTCATGTGACGAAGCCTGTAACACCCGATGAGGCACTTTCCACGGCCGCCAGTGGGTCACATCACTTTGGCCAAAGAAACACACAATCGGTTTATCCAATGCCGCCGCCACGTGCATCGCCCCGCCATCGCTGCAAATTACGCTGTCACATAACGCCATGCCAGCAAATAACTGTTCCAGATGTTGGGTTGGGCAAGCCCGAACGGGTAGTTCGCTCACCGCATCTAAAATTTGCCGTGCCTTATCATCGTCCCCCGGATGCCGCTTATCTTGGTTGCTGCCGGGTGACCAAAATAAATGAACCGCAACTTCATGTTCAACACACAATGAAGTAATGAGCTCAATGAAATGCTTGACCGGCCAACGCTGGCTCGGCTTACGGGCGCTGATGTGTACCCCAACAACCGGCCGTTGGGCGTCATAACCAGTGAATAAGGTTTTTTGATATGCCGTGACTAAAGCAGGATCGGGGTAGAGGGTGGTTTTATCCGGCGGCGTGGTCACGCCTAACGCCTGCGCCAAAGGCCATAACGCTTCGACGTGATGGCAAGGCTCGGTCGGGACGGGAAGGGCAGTGTTCAACCGGCGATCAGGTTGTGCACCGGCAAAACCAAGGGTTTTACCGGGGGCAATCCAGTGCGCCAATCCAAGGGCACGGCCGGCATAGCCCGATTGTGCCAACACAACGGCATCGTAACCGACTTGCCGTAGCTGCCACAATAATTGCACCTTGCCCCAATACGCACCCCATAACGATTGCCCAGCTAGGCGGTGTTTGCCTTTGGTATAACAATAGACATGGTTCAGTGCAGGATGACGTGCCAAGACAGGCGCGTTATAGCTATTCACTAAAGCATCCAGCCGTGCTTGTGGCCAGCGTTGGCGTAAGGCGGTCAATAAAGGGGTGGTTAAAATTAAGTCGCCGATATTATCGCGCCGGATAATCAGTATTTTTTCCATTGCTTTTGCCTAACGCTGATCGCGCCAATATTGGATGTACCACGGTGCGGCGACAGCGAGGCCATCGGGGACGCGGTGGGTCGGTTGATAGCCTAACAATTGATTGGCTTTTGAAATATCGGCCAGAGAATGTTGCACATCACCCGCGCGGAAATCGCGATAGATCGGTTCAATTTCCTGCACAGAAGGATCGGCAACAGCAACAGCATCACGAATCCAACGATAAAGTTGGTTTAAATCGGTGCGTTCACCCACAGCAACATTAAACACTTCATGGTTTTGCGCTAAGGGGGCAGTAGCCGCTAAGAGATTGGCCTGAATGGCATTCGCGATAAAACAAAAATCGCGGCTGGTGTGCCCATCCCCGTTGATATAGACCGGTTCATGTTTTAACAAGGCACCAAACCACTGTGGCATCACTGCCGCATACGCGCCGAGTGGATTTTGGCGAGGGCCAAAAACATTGAAATAACGCAATCCAGCGCAGGAAACACCATAGCTGCGCGCAAAAACATCGGCGTAGAGTTCACCAATATATTTGGTCACGGCGTAGGGCGATAAGGGTTTACCGATACGGTCTTCTATTTTTGGTAAGGCGGGATGATCGCCATACGTTGAACTGGAGGCAGCATAGACAAAGCGTTTGACTCCCGCATCGCGGGCGGCAATTAACAACTGCAAAAAGCCATTGACGTTGCTGTCGTGGCTGTTCCAAGGGTCGGCCAATGAACGCGGCACACTGCCTAATGCCGCTTGATGCAGGATGTAGTCCACGCCTGTGACGGCTTGTTGGCAGGTTTCAGGATGGCGGATATCGCCTTCGATGAAATGAAAATTGGTCCATGCGGCTTCGCCAACTAGCGTACGCACCTCATCGAGGTTGGTTTGATAGCCAGTGGAGAAATTATCGAGCCCTGTGACACGCTGCCCTAGCCGCAGTAAGGCTTCTAAAAGATTGCTACCAATAAACCCCGCACATCCGGTCACTAACCAATGGCGAGGATGTTGTTGTAGCTGTTGTTGTAATTGTTGGAAAGCAGTCATACCGATTCACCCTGTTGCGCGAATCGGTAATGATGACATATTCACTGCGTAACGAGCAGGGCAAAACGCTTATAAACGCCAAAAACGCATACCTGCCCTCAGGGCGGCATCACGATTTACCACGCCTTTTACATCAATTAACACCGGCGGTGAGCTACGCAATAAGCTTTGATAATCCGCAATACTCAGCGAGGTGAATTGTTGGTGTGCAACGGTGACGATCACCGCATCGGCTGGTTTCAATTCAACAAACGGTACCAACGAGATGCCGTATTCTTCTAATGCCTCTGCCACATCCGCTTGTGGGTCGCAGACTTGCACTTCAATCCCAAATTCACGCAACTCCTGAATCACATCAATCACTCGTGAATTACGCAAATCAGGACAATTTTCTTTAAAGGTCAAACCTAACACCGTGACTTGACTGCCCAAAATGTTCACGCCAGCGTGAATCATCTCTTTAATCGTACGCTGGGCAATAAAACGCCCCATGCCATCGTTAATCCGGCGGCCAGCTAAAATCACTTGTGGGCTATAACCGAGTTGTTCTGCTTTGTAGGTCAGATAGTAAGGGTCAACACCAATGCAATGCCCCCCAACCAGACCGGGCTTAAATGGCAGAAAATTCCATTTTGTCCCAGCGGCTTGCAGCACATCGAGGGTATCAATCCCCATTTTTTCAAACAGCAGGGCCAGTTCATTCATCAAGGCGATATTCAAATCACGCTGCGTGTTTTCAATGACTTTCGCTGCCTCAGCCACTTTAATACTGCTGGCTTTGAACACGCCAGCTTCCACCACCGCACCATACACCGCAGCAACCACCTCTAAGGTTGCAGCATCTTGCCCCGAAACAACTTTACGGATTTTGGTAAAAGTGTGTTCTTTATCACCGGGGTTAATCCGCTCTGGGCTATAGCCAACGGTAAAGTCTTCCCCACAGCGTAAGCCAGATAAGCGCTCTAAAATCGGCACACAAATTTCTTCTGTGACACCGGGATAAACGGTGGATTCATAGACCACAATATCACCACGTTTTAAGGCGCGTGCGACTGACTCAGAAGCTTTTTCAACTGGCGTCAAATCGGGTTGGTGAGCATCATCTACTGGGGTGGGAACAGCCACAATATGAAAATCGGCTTGTGCTAATACTTCATAATCATTGGTATATGTCACATCAGCTGCGGCTAGGTCGGTTGCCGTCACTTCACCCGTCCGGTCATAACCAGCGGTCAGTTCTTCTAATCGCAACACATTGATATCAAAACCAATCACCGGAGCATGGCGACCAAAAGCCACTGCCACAGGCAAGCCAACATATCCTAAACCGATCACTGATACTTTACGCGGAATGGTCACCATTATTTTGTATTCCTAAACACCAAATCACTAAAAAGAGGTCTTTTGTTCTTCATGCAGCACGCAAATCCACAAAATACCGAGCTGCAACATAAACCATTCAAACGTTAAATCACGGGTGATATTTTCAATCAACATGCGGCTGGCAAAGCCACTGACCACACAGACTAATAACAATCCCAAACCACTGCCACGGCGCAATAACAAGTGAAAACCACGCTGGATTAACCACAGCAGCACAGCACACCATAAAGCAAAGCCAAGCCATCCCATCGCCAACAACCATTCCACCATACCACTGTGGGCATGGCGTGATGGCAGGCCAAATTTGGCTTCAACGGCATGAGAAAATGCTTTGCGGGTGAAACCAATCCCTTCCGGATATTGCCAGCTTAAGCGCAAGCCTTCGGTCAGAAAAGCCACCCGTTCATAAGCAGAAATTTCGACAAGATCGCCGTCAGATAAGCGGGGCCAAGGATAACGCTCACTGTCTAGCCAACTGGGATGTGCGGCAGAATTGACAGCATAAGGCAGTGTTTCAGCCAAACGCTGCCAACGAGGGTCCAGTTTCCATGATAAGAAACCAATCAACGGCACCGCCAAAACCACCAACAACGGCCAAAACTTGACCCGTTGCCGAATCGCTGGGGGCAAGACAAACAACGCCAAAATAGCGGTTGAAAGTAACAACAACGCCATGCCAATCATGCCGTTGCGGGCACCGGCAACTACCAATAAAGTGATGGCGGCCAAGGTTGAAATCACCAATTGTAATCGTGACACCGGCAACACCGAGCGCAGCTGACATAATCGGGAAAAACCCTCGGCCAAACACATGGCAAATAATAAGTTGGCGAGATACGATAACTCGGTTTTGAAGCCAAATAGCCCCACAGCATCACGCGGTAAAATCCCTTGCGTCCACCACAGTCGCGCATAGTCGGCAAGTTGTAGCAGCATGATCAGTGTCAAAGCCTCACTGAGACGGCGTAGGGCAGGAAAGCCCTGTGCCCCCCGCTGCTGCAACGCGGCGGCAACTGCCGCACCAGTCAATAAAATCACCCCACCTTTTAGCCATTGCCCTTTGAGTTCTTCAAGTGTTTCAAGGGGATACCACGCCCAAAATAGCTGCAGCAATAACCACATAGATAGCAACACAAGTCCCCAGACTGGCGGAAAATACCACAGGCGACGGAGGGTATATTTCACCCCCGGCACAGCAATCGCCCCCGCTAACAGCAAGACAACAAGTCCGTAACGTAGACCACTGGTATGGGGAAGAAACCACACCAACAGTAAAGCGAGCAGACCAAATGCCAATAGACTTGGCAATCTATTGCGGATCATGCCCACGCCTCGCTAACAGTTGCAATCACCTTTTCTACTGTGACTTGGCGAATACAGGCAAGGCCGCCAGTATGACAATGATGGGGGGTATGATGGACAAAAGCGCAGGGATAACAAGGTGGCCGTTCAATGACAAAACATGCCTGAGCCCCTAATGGACGTTGTTCACGAGGATCAGTTGGCCCCACTATCGACACCACCGGCACTGCCAACGCATCAGCTAAGTAAGTGATCCCCGAATCCACCCCGATATAAACACGACATTGTTGTAACAAGGCGGGAAGCACATCTAAACCCACCGCGCCCGTGCTATCAATCACACCAGCGGGTGAAGGCAGTTGTTGTAATAACTGTTGTGCCAATGGCTGATCTGCTGCGCTGCCAATTAAGACGATATTGGCGTGATATTGCTGCTGTAAGGCAGGAATTAATTGTAATAAAAAGGGCGCACCGAGTTCTTTTAATTTATTGGCCGCACTGATACCCAAGGCAATATGAGGGATATAGGGGGGTAACTGCAACGCCGAAGGCAAAAGAGACCGCGCATTTGGCGCGGGATAAAGCAACCGCTGTTGTGGCTGTACCTGACACCCTATCACACGCAATAGCTGAGCCCACTCATCTAAAATCAAGGCACCAATCTGATGCGTCAAACGATGGGTAAGCAAACCACTCGCCCAACGCATAGAACGACTTGGCCGGTCGGGTGTGACCGCCAACCGCCAAGGAATCATGGCCCACACACTGATCACCAACCACGGTAAATTCGGGCTGACTAAAATCACCGCATCAAACTGCTGTTGTCGCAAAGCGCGCACCATTTTCCATTTACCGCGCCAACCTTGCCAATCAGCGGTTGCTCGTATTTGTCGCTGTTGAATACGAGGATCATGTTGTAATAACGGCGTATTCATCGCGGCGTGCCAAACCGTGATGTTTTTTCCCGCTTCAGCCAAGGCAGCGATTAACGGCAGAGTACAGACCATATCGCCAATTTTGGCAGTTTGCAGCAGCAAAATCTTTTGTGGAGCGGCGGCGCAGCGGCGGCGTGTCCACCACTGACACAGTGGCCACCACAACCAAGCCAAAAGCAAATACATCATGTTGTTTGTCCCAACACCGAATCGAACACCTGCTCTACCCCTTGCACGTATTGTTCAATTGAAAATTGTTGGCGTACGCGCACCGCGCCAGCTTGGCCAAGTTGTTGACGCAAGCGGTAATCCTCTGCCAAGCGTTGCCATGCGTGTGCCAGTGCCGTGGTATCTTGATAAGGAAATAACAAACCCGTTTCACCTTCTACAACAACATCACGCGAACCACTGACCGCCGATGCTAAGACTGGACGGGCACATAACATGGCTTCGAGTAACACCCGTGGTAATCCTTCACTGGCACTGGCTAAGGCAACGATGTCAGCCGCCGCCATCCACTGCAATGGGGTTGCTGAAAAACCGACCCATAACACCCGCTCCGCAACACCGCTGCGTTTTGCTAGCAGCTGTAGCTCCGATTTCTGTGGACCATCGCCAACCACCGCCAGCACCATCTCTGGGACAAGTGCTAAGGCCTGAATTAGCTCTGCCACCCCTTTTCGTGGCAGCAGCGACGCCACCGTCACCGTGAGAGGCAAATCCCGTGGTAAACCCAATGCTGTGCGCGCTGTTTGATAGGCGGGGGGAATCTGTTGCACATCAATCCCGTTCATCACCACATGCATCGGGACATCCTGCACCCCGCATTGCTGTAGATGGGTTGCCACACTGGGCGAAACTGCAATTATCGCATCAGCATGATTCGCCGCATGAATCGCGGCAGGAGACAGCATCGGGCGTGTTCGACAATGTTGAATGACGGCACAACCTGCCAGACGAGCAGCAAAATAGCCTTCTAAATTAGACTCTGGCTGATTGTTCATATAAAGGGCAGCAAAGCCCCCTTGCCGGAGTTGGGTCGCAATCTGTTGCGCGCGGGGTTGGATACGCCAGCGGTTTTCAATCGCGGCCACCGCGTGTTGCCGCTGCGTTTTGAAGGGCGTTAACAAACCACGGCTGATTTCTTTGCCCAATTTCGCCCACAGCGGTTGTGAAAGCGGCGGCAAAATGGTGCAAGGCACTTGCCATTGTTGTAACACCTGTTGGATGGTGTCGCCCTGCCCTTGGCGATAGTTGTGATAGAACAAGGCCTGCAGGGCAAAACGTGAGCGATCGAGACGTTTAAGCAGTTCTAACAGACTGTTGGTACCGCCCCCCCATTCCTTCCCTGTGTCGAGCACAAGAATTTTATGTGTTGCTGCTGCCATCAACCGCGCTCCAACGAAGGTTGTAGCGCTTGGTGTAAGGCCTGCAACACCTCCTGTTCTGCAATCAAATCCATACACATCGGCTCAGGATGAGGACAACGCTTGGATAAACAGGGCTGACAGGTGCGCCATTTTTGAATGACCTGATGTTTTGCTAAATCTTGATAAGGCCCACTGCGCCGCCAATCTGATACAGCAAACAGCGCCACCACCGGCGTTCCAACAGCAACAGCAAGATGCATAATGCCGGTGTCGGGGGTTAACAGCACCTTCATCCGCTGCACCAAAGTCGGTAGATGTTGCAGGGACAACGCACCTGCGGTAGAAAACACCCGCGCATCCGCTACCCCAGCCACAATCGCCTCGGCCAAGCCGCGTTCTGTAGGGGATCCAGTAATCGCAATCCACACCTCTGGCCGTTGTTGTAACAACGCTTTGGCCACTGCAATATGCCGTGAAATTGGCCACCGGCGGCTGGTTGTCGAAGCGCCCGGCTGAAAACCAATGAGCGTTGCGGTTGAAGGCAACCTGTATTGTTGTAATAGCGCATCAACAGCAGCGGCACTGTCTGGATGTAACGGTAAATCCATCCGCGCCGCCACCGGTACCCCACCGGCTAACTGCGCCACGGCCAACCGCTGTTGGATGCCATGATCAAAGGCATCCCAATCTAATACCGGCTCGCGGTTGGACAGTAAAAAACGGAAACGACTGGTATTCGGCAATTTAAAGCGCCAGCGGGCACCAGACAGATACGCCAAGGGTGTGGCCTGCGGTTCATTGCTGTGCAAAATTGCCACCAGATCGGGGCGCCATGCCTGCCATTGTCGGACTTGACGACGAAAATCGCGCCAGCGCCCGTCATACGCCGCCACTTGATTGACTAGCGAAGGCGCTAACACCGAGAACAAGGTTTGGTAAGGCGGATTGACCAACAAGCAGATTTCCGCCTGTGGATACGCTTGGCGTAGGCTGTGCAGGGCTGGCAAAGACATCAAGGTGTCGCCAATCGCTGTGTTTGACAACACCAAGATACGCCCCACTGCGGTTGTTCCCAATTCTGCGATGGGAGGCGTTGCAACATCATGCCGTGCTCGCCACCGTAACCAGTGATAGAGCCATTGCTCACGCCAACGCATTAGACAGATACCCTTTTACGTTGGCTATATAAACGGCTCAAGGTTGGCGAACGATAAAGCCATAAACGGTTTAATAACCAGCGTGCCGGTTTATCTTTGGTCACGATTCTGGGTAAACGCAGTGAATCACCCTGCGGCAATACAGTACCGGGTTGGGTGGTATAAAGATGATCAAAACCAGCGGCTTGTGCTTCGGCAATATAGTCGGTATCAAAATATCCCTGTGGCCAACACAGATGACGTGAGACATACCCCAAACGGGCATTCAGTGTTTCACGCGATAAGGCCAAATCTTCGGCTAAACGCTGCCGCCGCTCGGCCACCACCGGAAATAATTTATCCCAGCGAGTGTGCGTGTGGGTATGGCTATGAAACTCAAACGTTCCTGCTCGTTGTGCCGCTTCAATTTCGCTCCAGCGCATCATCACATCATCATGACGTTGTTCACGCACTGCATTCATACACACCTTATGGGAAGGTGTGATAGGAAGATCGGCTTGCTGACCAGCATAAGGGCGCATTGGGCCATCGCCAATCCAACCCGTAATCGTGAACAGTGTGGCAGACAAGCCGGTTTCTTTGAGTACCGGATGGGCATAAACCCAATTATCTAAATAGCCATCATCGAAAGTAATCAGCACCGACTTGGCTGGTAGCTTGCCACCGGCTAAAAATTGTTGCAGCTGTTGGGCGGTGACAGTGCGATAACCAGCACGCGCCACGGCGTGCATTTGGGCCCGAAAATGTTGCGGCGAAATCGTGACCAACCCCGGCTCGGGGCTGACATGGTGATACATCAACACGGGTAGCGCTTTTGCACTCATCGTGATTTCCTCTGCGCCAATAAGCGCGCGTATAAGGCTTCGGTTTTATCTAACATCGCCGTTAGGCTAAATTCTTGTAACACATGCTGTTGGCCGGCACGGCCAATCTCACGCGCCCAAGCAGGGTCAGCTAACAAACGCAACAGCTGTTCTGCCACGGCATTTTCATCTTCCGGCGTCGCCAACAAACCAGTGCGTTCATGTTGGATCAGTTCAGGCACCCCACCCACCGCTGTGGCGACCGTTGGCAGGGCAAGACCCAACCCTTGGGTAACGGCTTGCGGCACCCCTTCGGAACGCGACGTCAATAGCGCATAATCTGCCGCCGCCATCAAATCGGGTACATCTTCACGATGGCCTAAGAAACGCACCTGTTGTCCCAAGCCAAGTTGTTGTACCAACGCCTCCATATCACGGCGCATCGGGCCGTCGCCCGCTAATAACAACATGGCCTGAGGATAACGTGCCAGCACTTGGGCAAAAGCACGCAGGGCAATTTCGTGTCGCTTGACTGCGCGGATCACCCCCGTCATCAACACAACTGGCGCAGCGTCACTCACCCCCAAAGCTGCCCGCACGTCAGCACGGGCACGGCGTGGTTGGAAAGCAGTGAAGTCAATCCCTGTCGGAATATTGACCAATTGTGCCGGCGGAAAACCATTGCTCATCAGCTGTTGGCGCATGGTATCGCCGCAAGTCACGATGGCAGCAGGTAAGCGGTGGATAAAATTGTGCCAGCTCCGCCGCAAGGGAATGTTGAGATGACGAGTACGCACCAAACAACACCCAGCCCGCCACGCCGCCAAGCCTCCCGACCAGCTATCTTTACCACTGTGGGTATTCACAACATCAACCTGTTGTTGCCGAATCAAGGCCATCAAAGGCCGAATAGTAGCCAGTTCAAATTTCCCTTGAAAGGGAAGCGTCACCACCTCGACCCCTACGGCTTGTGCATGGGCAACAATCTGCGCCTGTGCGCGTGTCGCCAAGATCATACGATGGCCACGCGCCGCCATCCCTGCCATCTCGGACACAATACGCCGTTCTTGTCCGCCCCAACCGTCTGACCATTCCGTGTGCAAAATGGTCCATGTTGTTTTAGTCATGGACGGGCTCCTTAAATTGCAAGCGATGTAGCGTGGCATACATCCCACCACGGGCTAACAGTTCGGCGTGGCTTCCCATTTCCGCAATCCGCCCTTGGTGCATCACCACAATCCGATCTGCGTTTTCAATGGTGGATAAACGGTGAGCCACCACCAGCGTGGTGCGTTGTTGCATCAGATTATCTAATGCCGCTTGCACTAAACGTTCTGACTGGGTATCGAGTGCACTGGTTGCTTCATCAAGCAACAGGATTGGCGCATCTTTCAAGATGGCACGGGCAATTGCCAACCGCTGGCGCTGGCCACCGGATAAGCGCACGCCTTTTTCACCAATTAAAGTGTCAAACCCCTGTGGCATGGCTTCAATAAATTCGAGGGCATTGGCAGCTTTCGCAGCAGCGCGCAATTGTTCTGGTGACGGAGGTACCACACAGCCATAGGCGATATTCGCCGCCACCGTATCGTTAAACAAAGCAATGTCTTGGCTAACGAGGGCGATTTGTTGGCGCAGACTCGCTAAGGTCAGGGTATCCAACGCAAGGCCATCTAACAAAATGTGCCCTTGGCTTGGTGCATAAAAACGCGGCAGCAGATTCACCAACGTGGTTTTACCACTGCCGGAACTCCCAACCAACGCCACCGTTTCTCCGGCAGCGATGGTTAAATCAATCTGTTGTAATGCGCTACGTTCGCTGTTGGGATAGGCAAAGCTGACCTCGGCAAACTGAATTTCACCCCGTGCCCGTTCAAGTTGTGTCTGACCTGTATCTGGTTCAGGCTCAATGTCCAAGAAGTGAAAGACGCTTTCAGCCGCCGCCAAGCCGCGTTGCAATGACTGATTCACCCCAGTGATCCGTTTAATGGGGGCGAACAACATAATCATGGCTGCCAAGAAACTCATAAAGTCGCCGGCGGTAAAGTTGCCGCTTTGGGCGCGCACACTGGCAAAGTAGATAATCACCGCCAAGGCGATTGAGACCACCAACTGGGTGATACCCGTGTTCATCGAGCCAATCGAAGTTTGCTTGATCTGGTTTTGCCGCAACCCTTCTGCCGCACGCATAAAGCGTTGGGTTTCATGGGCCTGTCCCCCATATACTTTCACCACCCGCTGACAGTCGACCACCTCACCCAGCACTTGGGTCATTTCACCAATTTGCCGCTGGTTTTGCCGTGTTAATTGCCGCAAGCGTTTACTGACCAAGCGCAAACTCACCGCCACCACCGGAATCATCACTAAACAAATGAGGGTTAGTTGCCAATCGGTCCAAAACAGTAAAATCAGCAAACCAAAGATCGTCACGCCATCTTTGACCACCACCGTGATGACGTTAAAGCCGGCATCGGTCACTTGGTTGACATCATTGGTCACCCGCGAAATGACCCGCCCTGAGGCGTTGTCATCGTAGAAACTGACCGGCAGGCTCATCAATTTGCTAAACATCTCCGCCCGCAGCCGCATCACTAAATGCCCTGCCAGATAAGTCGTCGTGGTGTCATTGATATAACTCGCCACACCACGCAATAAGAACAATCCGACAATCGCCAACGGCGTCCATAACATGGCTTGTGGGTCACGCTCGACAAACCCTCCGTCAATCAGTGGTTTCATCAAACGGGCAAATAAAGGTTCGGTGCTGGCCGCCACTGACATGGCAACAAGCGAAAGCAGGAAAATTTTCCAGTAGTCTTTGAGATAACCAAGCAGGCGGCGATATAAAGCCAGACTTTGAGGAGGGGAAGAATCCGACATGGGGACAAGACAGACCAACAGATAAGGTCGCGCATTGTACCCCGTATGTCGGGATTAGGGCAGATTGGCAAACTACTTCACTAACTCCATCAACTTACCAAAATTATTTACTACATCGTACTTTACATTTTCCGGGGCAAACTTCTGATTGATGTCGTCGAAGAACTTGCGGGCGCACTTGATCTTGGTTTTCTCGATTTCGCGCAGCTCCATGGAGGACATGGTCCCCTTGGTCTCGGCTACGAAGTAGACGTGCTTGACGGCACCTTCCTTGAATGAGATGGCCCAGTCGGGGTTGTAGTCGCCTACTGGCGTGGGGATCAGGAACCCGCGTGGCAGCTTGGCGTAGACCACCACTTCATTGCTGGTGTCCAGCTCCTTCACGAACTGCCGTTCGATATTGGAGTCGGTCAGCACGTAGTCGTAGATGTGGCGCTGGAGCTTGTCCCCGGCCTTGCTGAAGTCTTGCTTGGTCAGACCCGCCGTGAAGATGTCGAGGTCGAACTTGTCTTCCACCGGGTCATAGGCCAAGTGCTCGATGATGACTGTGGCCTTCTGCTCGTTAATCAAGCGGATGGCTTCGGCGATGAAGCTTTCGGGGTTGGTCTTGAACTGTGCGAAGACCGCAGCATTCATGCCCTTCAGGATTTCAGCAATCGTGCGGCGGGTGAGTTGCGTGCCTTCGGCCAGCTTGCCGATCAGGTCGTACTTGACGGCCGAGTGCACCGACAAGCGGTTGACTTCGGTTTCCGTGGCCTTGAGCTTGAACGCTTCGCCGGACTTGATGCCGTCATAAGTGACGGCCTCGGCCTGTTCACCGCGCTGGATCGTGTACTGCAACGGGGTGACGCGAAGGCCCGCGTCTTTGTCGTTCAGCACGGCCACAGCCTTTTGGACCAGTTCTGCCTCTTCAAAGCTGACACTGTAAGCCGCCTTGCGGTTGATACGGCTCCACAGGGCTTTGAACTCTTGCTTGTCGAAGTTGGCGTTGAGCGGGTTCTTCTTGGGGCGGCGGTCGTCGCCGATCTCGGGCAACTGGCTGGCACTGAACACGCTGTCGATCAGCTGGTAGACCTGTGCCGCATAGGGCTTCAGTTCAGGCGGTAGCTCGGCCAATGTCTCGGCCTTTTTCGCGTCGTGATACGCGCCAGTGATGCGGTCGGCATCGTCGGTGTAGTCGTTTTTGAGCAGGTACTTGTAGATCTGCTTGGCCAGCTGCGGTGTGACTTCCACGTCGCCGGTGGCCGTCTTCAACACTTTGCCAGTGAAGAAGGCTGCATCGGCCACCTTCGGACGGGCAGACAGCGAGTCGCTGATGTCCTTCTGCAGCGCCGCAACGAAGTCCTTGTAGCTCTCGCTGGCCACAACGGTGAGCACGTTCACGTCATGGACGATGGCTGGATGGTCCATGCGGTCGCCTTGCTGGTTGACGGACAAGCGCAGACCACGGCCCACTTCCTGGCGGCGTGAAATCGTGTTGTCGCTGTGCTTGAGGGCACAAATCACAAAAACGTTCGGGTTGTCCCAGCCTTCACGTAGCGCCGAGTGGGAAAAGATAAAGCGCACCGGCTCGGTGAATGACAGCAGCCGCTCCTTGTCCTTCAGAATCAGGTCGTAAGCGTCCACGTCGTCGGAGAGTCCCGCGTTTTCACCACGCGCCGCGACTGTGGGGTCAGCCAACCGTTTGCTCTTCTTGTCAATGGAGAAATAGCCGCTGTGAGTCTTGTCGGCAGAAATCCCTTTGAGGTATTTAACGTATGGTGCATCATCCAGCTCCAGCACCTCGTTGAGGTAGAGTTGGTACTCCTCCTCGAAGATGCGGGCGTACTCACCTTTTTCGTCGGGCTGCGAGTAGTCGCGGTACTTGACCACTTCATCGATGAAGTAAAGCGTGAGCACCTTCACGTCCTGCTGGAACAGCGCCTGTTCCTTGTCGAAGTGGGCTTTGATTGCTTCGCGAATCTGTATGCGGCGTAGTACGGCCTCGGTCACGTCACCGGTCGCCTCCCCAACGGTTAGTTCGACCCCATTAGTGAAGCTCAGGGTGTCGGAGTTGGCGTTGATATCGGCCACAACAAAGCCATCCCGATACTGATCGAGCCCGTTCGACAGATCGAACAGGTTGTCGCCTTTAGAAAGCTTCCTCACCACCCGCTTGATGTTCCCGCCTGCCAGCTTCTGCTCGAACTCCACACGCGCCTCGGGTGGCTTCTTACTCGATATCTCGATGGACTGTAGGTACAGATAGCCCGCCGTGCCTGCCAGCCCTTTCACCGCGATACCGCGCACTGCGATCTTCTTCACCAGCTTCTGGTTGTAGGCGTCCAGTGCATCGAGACGGTGAATCTTGTTGTGCGTGGTCTTGTGGGTAGCCGAGTAGCGCAGCACCATCAATGGCTTGAAATTGACCAGCGAATCCAGCGTTTTGCCACCTTCCATCTTCTGGGGTTCGTCCAGGATGAGGATTGGGCGATTCGCGCTGATGACATCAATCGGTTTACGCGACTGGAAGTCGTCCAGATCTTCATAGATACGGCGGGCGTCTTTGCCTGTCGCATTGAAGGCCTGGACGTTGATCACCATCACGTTGATGCCCGCGTCAGACGAGAAGCTCTCCAGGTGGTGCAGCTGCTTGGAGTTGTAAATGAAGAAACGCGCCTTCTTTTGGTAGGTCTCAAGGAAGTGCTCGGCGGTGATCTCCAGCGACTTGGCCACGCCCTCACGAATGGCGATGCTGGGCACCACGATGATGAATTTGCTCCAGCCATAGCGGCGGTTCAGCTCAAAGATCGTCTTGATGTAGCAATAGGTCTTGCCCGTGCCCGTTTCCATCTCCACGTCGAGATTGACACGGGCGACCTTGGTCTTCACCAGCGTTTCAGACATGGGCAGGTTCTGGCCGCGTTGTACCTGCTGGATGTTGTCCAGCAAAGCCAGGTCAGTCAGTGCCAGGTCTGCGTTCTTGAAGCCAGAATCCGAAAACAGGTCTTCCGTGCCCTTCTTGACTTGGCCGGGGTCGATGCGATAGCTGATGGCCTCTGCAGATGCGGGTGGTTGGCCCTTGAAGCAATCCACCACGGCTTGCACCGCCGCAGACTGGTAGGCCTGCGTCTTGAACTTGAGTTTCATTGTTCTTCCTCTGTCTTTGTGGAGTGTCTGTGCTCCACAAATATTTTTGTGGAGTGCAATAGCCGAAATACGCTCCACAAATGCGTTTGTTGCTGATGCACGCTCCACAAAAGTTTCAAAACATCAATCTCCCTTCGGCCAGATTGATTAGACGCGGAAAGCACAGCGTCGCCGGGCGACTGCCACTGCCTGCCTGAAGCTCCCGCAGCACATCGGCTTGCCGTAACTGACGTAGCAAACCCAAAGAGGTTTTCTCATGCACGCCTGATTCCTTTTGAAGTTGAGAAGTCAGGTCCGATGTGCGAAAAATCGGTCGGCTGAAAATTGCATCCAGTACATGCACCGTGTACTGCGAGTGGGTAATGTCATGAATGGCGAGCTTCATTTCTTCATAGAGCGCCTGAATAGCTGTCACTCGCGTGCTGTTCTGCGCCGCTTGGGTGGCGATGGCCTGCAGAAAAAACGCAATCCAGCTGTTCCAGTCTCCCTCTGCAGAAATGCCTTTGAGTCGCAAGTAGTACTCTTCCCGGTGGTTTTCCAGGTATTCCGACAAATAGAACATAGGCTGCGACAGTGCTCGCTTCTGGTACAGAAACAAGGGAATTAGGATGCGCCCAATGCGCCCAATGCGCCCAATGCGCCCATTGCCGTCTTTGAATGGGTGCAGCAACTCAAACTGAGCGTGGACTACAGCGGTTTGCAGCAAAAAATCAGCATCATCGCTGTCCATGTAGCGCTCCCAAGCCTGCAAGTGGTCTGGCAACTGCATGGGGTTGGGGGGCACAAAACTCGCCTGCTCCATCGTGCAGCCGTGTCTGCCAATCCAGTTTTGGTCTTTGCGAAACTCGCCTGGTGTTTTATCTTGGCCGCGCACACTGCTCATCAAGATGCGGTGCAACTCGCGAACAAAAGCGAGGCGAATCGGGTAGTCCTTGAGGTACTCGCGTGCAGCAAACAGCGCTTGGCGGTAGTTGGAGATTTCCTGAATGTCCTGAAATTTTTCACCTTCTTTGAGCAAACCGGCTTCTTGTTCCAACACTTCGTCCACCGTGGCTTGGGTGCCTTCAATTTTGGAAGAGAGCACCGCTTCTTGGGTGGTCAATGGCGATAGCATCACTGCCGGGTTAGGAATACCTTGCAACAGACCATCGTAACGCGCCAATGCCGCATTGGCTTGGCCTACCAGCGGCAGCAAGCGGCGAAAGTCCAACTCGGTCAGCGGTAACGCATCAGGAACATAGGGCTGCATGGCGTGTTCCTCAGAGGCATTTGATGTCGGTATTGGGCGACAAGAGCTTGAAAATTTGCTCGACGTTGATTTTGACGGCGCTGTCCTTAAAGCCTGCATCGCGGAACACTACGCGCAGCGGCTGCTGCTTGGCCAGTTCCTTCACAAAGGCTTCATCAATGCTGCCGCTCGCATCGAAGCAGGCGGCAAGCACATTGCCATCGACGAAGAACACGTCCTTGCCTTGAATCGACTGTTTGGTAATGGGCAGGGCCAAGTCGACACCCCAATCTAGCATTACCTGGAACAGCAGGTCTTCAGGGGTGCGGTCGGGCTTGATGTTGTCGACGAACAGGTCGAGGTTTTCCTTGTCCAGCGCATCAGGCGCGTAGTACACGTCGGACATATTGGATGTGTCGACCTTCAGCACGCGAAAACCTGTATCCAGCTTTGCATTGGCAAGACCAGCGGCTATTTTCGTCCCCGCACGGCGAATTCGCTCTTTGCTCAGTTCCGCAATTGTTCTATAACCCGCCTTGAATGCCTCAGAGTCCTCTGCTGACACTTCTGGAACTTGAACCAACACGAACCTCCGTTGGCCGTCGTCCTCAGCATTCATTGCCAGCACTGCATGGGCCGTAGTTCCTGATCCGGCAAAAAAGTCCATCACGATGGAGTCTTTCCTCGAACCCATGAGCAATAGCTGTCGAATCGTGTCCACTGACTTTGGCGATTGAAAAAGCTTGGTCTTGCTCTCGAATAGTTCGTTGAACGTGGCTTGGCCCTTCTCTGTATGAAACTCTTTGTCCGTCCAAATGGACTTCACTTGTTTTGTCGCTTCACCGTCCTCGTCTTCGGCGTAGTTCTTGCGATAAATCTTCCATTTCCCGTTCACCTTTTTGGCGACAACTTCTGAAATCTGCTGACGAGCCTTATCGGTGCCCCACGTCCAGCAACCCTCGAAACCATCATCCCAGTCTGGATACACCGCTACGGCATGATCCGTTTGCTCCAGAGAGACGCAGCCGTCGGAGGTTACAAAAAATGGGTAGTACAAGTTCTTTCTGTTGTGCTTACCAAATTCGCGATGGGTGTTACGTAGCTCCAGCTCCCTATATCGTCCGCGCTCGTCGATGAGCCTGTAGTTTCCCTCAATCTCACTGTCGTCCTTGGGAATGTTCGTTGCGCCCTTGGGTAGAGGCTCTTTTGAGTAGCCTAGGATGTACTCATGGCAATTGGCTACGTACTTATCTGTAATGGTCTAATACCCGTAGACACCTCGATAGGGCATGATAGATCTTAACGAGGGAGAAGAAATGAATTCAAAACGTAGTCAATATGATGCGAGCTT
>NZ_JBSQVP010000011.1:0-49558 GCF_055136605.1 Aquaspirillum sp.
CGGAGATGTGTATAAGAGACAGAGTCATAACAAACGACATCCAATATAGATTTCAACTGTCAATCATTTCCACTAATCGCCTCGCCAGTTAAGTTTTCACATGCACTTATTGCAGCGACCTCATTCAGCCTAATGTTTATCAGTAATACATTCATTCAGAAGCCATCGCATATCATATTTATTTACATATCTGATTGAAATGAGCTATTTTTTGGGCTTTGATAAATGAAGCTTGTCTATGACAATGCTTATTTCAACCCAAGGATCTAACGTGCAATTCAAACTACCCTTTTACTTGTCTTCTTTGGCTATCGCAGTTGCAGTGGGCGCAGGCTTGTCCACTTTCACACCTACATCGAATGCGGTGGTATCAACTCCAACGCTGTCTGGCTCATGCGGTATTGCCATGTATTTTTCTCGCAAAGGATATCCTCTTTTAGATGGTTATGCGTTGGCGGCGATTGTGTTGATTGTCGGTGGCGCTGTGTTAGGGACCCGCACACCAAAATAGACGATGCTAATTAGATTTCACCATTTCAAGTTGATGAATGACTTCGCCGAGACGGTTTTGCAGTGCGTAATTGGCTTGGTACGCTTCGGAGAGTTCTTCAAAACTGTCGCGTACCAGATTCACTAACGCCGTTTCTTGACGCTCGGTGAGTTGTAAACCGACTAAAGCCCCTTCAACGCGGTGAAGTAAAGTGTCTAATAATGCCATCGTGTTGACTTGGTGATCGCGTTGTTGACGATCAATGTCGTGCAGCATTTGGCCAAGTGAGCCCAAGGTTTGGTGGATGAGATTGCCCCGTTGTTGTGCCAGCTGTTGGTCATATAGGGCTTGTAACCGCACTTCAACGGCTTGTACTAACGTGGCAAGGTGATCGCGTAGCCGCCCACAGCGTTCTTCATCCTCAATCGGTAGATTGTTCACAATCAATTGCACATGAGGATAGTTGATGGACAACCGATTTTTGAATTGGATAATGCGGTCCATGCTGATGATGTGCTGTAACACCGAAATTTCGAGGGCGGTGGCTGGGCCGCGATGGTTAAGTGTCAGTCGTTGATTATCACCATATAACAGTTGTACCACGCCTTCTAATTCAAACAAGCGGATTGAATCAAGGGTATTTGTTGCCAGCGTTTGAATACTTGTGCATTCGTTCAACTGCTTGAGAATCTCCAACAACATACCGGTTTCGCTCATGCTGGTCATTGCCAGCATGGCGGTGTTGGTGGCCCATTGAGCTTGGCTCTTGAGTTGTTGGCGTTCTTCGGCCAGCTCCAATACCTTAGCCACTTTACTCAGCAACATTTTGGGATTGATCGGCTTATTGACGAAGTCTTCCGCCCCGACTTCAAACCCACGCA
Source organism: Aquaspirillum sp. (assembly GCF_055136605.1). NCBI lineage: Bacteria > Pseudomonadati > Pseudomonadota > Betaproteobacteria > Neisseriales > Aquaspirillaceae > Aquaspirillum > Aquaspirillum sp. Next base: position 1,372 of record NZ_JBSQVP010000011.1, read on the forward strand.
GGCGATCTTCAAGACTGTCTAGCGCCGACAGAAATAAAACTGGAATCTCTGCCAGCGCCGGATCTTGCTTGATGCGTTGACACAAGGTGTAGCCATCGATATCCGGCATTTGCACATCGGCCAAAATCAGCTGGGGTCGGTGGATTTGTGCTTGCGCTAACAGCTGTAAACCATTGTCTAAGCTAATGACTTGGTATTCTTCACTGAGGGTATCGCTGATGAATTCCAGCATAAATTCATCATCATCCACAATCATGACTAGGGGGCGATCGCCACAGGAGTCAAAAGATAGCATGCTGTTATTCTCCAATTGGGGCTAATTTATACCCTGTTGTTAAGCGCGTGTTGGCTGTGTTGGAAATGGGCCTCGATGAGGGCTAATTGGCTGTAAGCCTCGTGATGATTAGCGAGGGCAGCGGTTTCCATCTCTTGTAAGGTCTGCCCAAGCACCACCGCACCAACTGTGTTCGCAATCGATTTGAGTCGGTGACAGATTTTAGCCATCTGCATTAAGTCTTGTGCAGCACATGCCGCGGTTAACTCAACAAGGCCGTCATTCATGGCGAGGGTAAATTTAGCAATGTATTTTTTATGTCGTTCACTGTTATCACCCAACATAGTATGCAAAATCTCATGGTCTATCCACTGCTTTTCTGGACTCGGACAGCTTGATTGCGTGGCTGTTGTGGCGACCATAGCGGGTTGTGGCGGGGTGGTGATGGGATGGGTAAACCAATAAACCAAAGTCCGATACAGCAAATCAGGTTGGATAGGCTTGCCAATAAAATCGTTCATGCCCGCTTTATAGCATTGCTGTCGATCTTCGACCGAGACATTCGCGGTCATTGCCAAAATGGGGACATGGTCTAAAGCACGGTTTTGCCGCAAATACTCGGTCGCAGAAATACCATCCATCTCTGGCATCTGCATATCCATCAAAATCAAGTCAAAAGTATGTTGTGAAGTTAACATCACAGCATGTTTACCGTGATCGGCAATCACCACTTCAATCCCAACTTGTTCGAGAATTTCCGCGGCGACTTGTTGGTTAAAGGGATGGTCATCTGCTAGTAAAACTTTTTTGCCATGTAAAACGGGGGTGTATGCCTCATGCTGTTCCAAATGGCGATTGCTTTCAGTGCAATACAGGGCATCGCTGACTGTGGTAAAGACTAAAGAAAACGAGAATGTGCTGCCGTGACCAAATTCGCTGTGAACTTGTAACTCTCCCCCCATCAACTGCACCAACTGATGACTGATTGCCAGCCCTAAACCTGTCCCACCATAACGGCGTGAAATCGAACTATCGGCTTGATGGAAAGACTGAAACAAACTCAACAAAGTGCTTTCTGGCATACCAATCCCAGTGTCTTTGACCTCGAATAACAAACGCACTTGTTGTTCAAGATCTTCTGCCATCGAAACTGCCAAACAGACACTGCCTTGTTCAGTAAATTTAATGGCATTGCTCATTAAATTGAGCAACACCTGCCGCAGCCGCAGGGCATCTCCCCGCAAATAACGCGGTAAACAGGCTTGCTGTTCGATTTTCAGGAGCAGTTGTTTTTCCGCTGCTTTTTGGCTGACAAAACTGGATAAATTTTCCAACAACACATACAGATCAAACGGTTGCTGTTCAATTTCTAGTTTGCCCGCCTCGATTTTAGAGAAATCCAGGATGTCGTTAATCAACCCTAAAAGGTGGGTACCAGATAGGGTGATTTTTTGGAGATAGTCGCGTTGTTTGGGTTCTAATGGGGTTTGTAAGGCAAGATGTGCCATGCCCAACACACTGTTGAGTGGCGTGCGGATTTCATGGCTCATATTGGCTAAAAACGCGCTCTTGGCTCGATTAGCGCTTTCTGCCTGTTCGCGTGCTTCTTCTAATTGCCGTGTGCGTTCAATCACCCGTTGTTCGAGTTGGATAGCAAAACGCTTCATTTCTTCTTCGGCTGCCCGCCGTTCAGTAATGTCGCGCACCATCGCAGTGTAAATCGGTTGCCCGTAGTTATCTGAATAGGAAACCGAGACTTCAATCGGGAAGGTCGAACCATCTGAGCGGAAACCCATTACTTGCCGTCCTGGGCGGCCGCGCATCCGGCGTGGTGAGCCCCCCTCGGCAGCAAATTGCTGCATTAAAAACTGATGGTTGGGGGCTTTGGTGATGGGAATTAACCGATCAAGCGGATAACCCAGCATATCTTCGGCACGATACCCGAACATATCTTCAGCCGCAGGGTTGAAAACGATGATATTAAATGCACTATCGACGGTAATAATCGCGTCCATCGCTGTTTCGATCATACTCGACAGCCGCATCTGATTGGCAAGCAGGGCTTGTTCAGTGGCTTTGCTGCGGCTGATATCGGTATGGGTGCCGATCATACGCAAGGGGCGGCCTTGGGCATCGCGTGAAATAATCATGCCTCGGCCGGCAATCCACTTATAACTGCCATCCTGACAACGCAAGCGATATTCCACGACACAAATATCTGTTTCACCACGCAAATGGCGTTGCACTTCGACATAAGCGCGTTGCCGATCATCAGGGTGAACGCGCACAATACTTTCGTTTGCGCTTTCGTAAAGTTCGCTTTTTTGATAGCCGAGTAAACGACACCATGTCTCGGAATAGGTCACTACATTGCTGAGCAAATCCCAATCCCATACCCCGTGTCCAGCGCCTTCAATCGCAAATTTCCAGCGTTCTTCTGCCTGCTGTAGCGCCTCACGGGTATTTTGATAGGCTTCACGGGTGCGAATCGCATTGATTACTTGGCCATAGGTGACTAACACCGGCTGTAGGGTATTGGCCAGAGAAAGATCATAACCTCCCTCTCGGTTTGCTACCCCGATCAGGCCGATCATTTCTTCGCCTCGGATGACCGGAACCGACATAAAGCTATGTAATGGCCGATGCCCTGGGGGCAGGCCTTTGCTACGCGGGTCGTTGGCGGGATCGTTGGAAATCGTGACACTTTTGCTTAACAATGACACGCTAAACAAAGCATCTAGCTGATGAAACTCCATGCCGCCATTGCGGCTGGTTTGGTAAATCGCTCGTGAGGCTTCATCCCATGAAATATCGCTCAGGGCATGGATGCGGACATAGGGTTTTTGTTGTGTGTCGTATAACACCTCACCAACAAAGCCGTACTCACTCTCGGTCAGTTGTAACACCTGTTGCAAGATGGTTTGAAACGTATCTTGTGTGGAAGAACTGATAAAAGTGCTTTGAATTTGTGAGACGGCTTTCAGGTCGGCTTCTAAGAGCGCAAGGTCACTGATGTCTTGCAAGCTGACAGGCACCACTTTTGCCGTTTCGACATCTTGAGGAATCGGAAAAGAAATAATGGCGTAGATACGTTTGCCTTGTAGCGTTTTTAACTCAACTTCAGCCCGGAAAATTTTATCGCCACGCCAAAACGCCAGCAATTCTTCGCGGATTTTGGTGATACAGCCACGGCCAAACAAATGGTTAAAACCATGTAGCAGAAAATCTTCGCGTTGGCTGCCGCCAAATAAACGGACTGTGGCGGGATTGACGTCAATGACTTTAATCAGGCTCATCAGCGAGAACATCATGCCCGGGTTTTGATCGAGATATTGCTCAAGATCTGTAATGCCTTGCATTTTTAGCTGTTGCAAATGCAAAAACAGCGGGCGCATGTCCTGATTCCAAATCGACAGCTCGGCATGGTCGAATAATTGCCGATAGCTCTGTTCACGCTCAACCAAGGCTTGTTGTTGGATAAATTGATGCGTCACATCCAACATCGTGACCAAAAAAGCATTGCCACGCTCTAACGCTAATGGCGCCCGTTTGACGATAGCGATTTTGACATCACCATTTTTGCAACGAATACGGCGCTCTAAAATCGGATAGACAATGTGGTCATCTTGCCGCACTTGGCGCGATTCAATGACCCACTCGCGATAAACCGGATCGGGATAGGCTTGTTCCCACCATTTTTCTAAGGTTGGGATATCGTCTTGTGTATAACCAAAAAGCTCGGAAAACGCGGGGTTAAGGTACAGCACATCGCCTTCTGGCGTGTAAATGCCGGTGGCGACGGGTAAAGCCTCGATCACTGCTTTTAAATTGCGCGCACTGCGTTCGGTGAGGTGATTCAGACTGCGTTCGTGCTGCTGGTGCACCTTATTGCCGATAATGATGGCTGTGTCTGGCGTGGTTTTCGCCAAGGCCAAATACGATACCGGTTCGGTTAAAAAACTGACCTCGCCTGCTTCGACAATCCCGCTATACAGATCACTTTCTGGCACATACCATGCTCGAATCAGAATCGAACGGCTTTTGCTTTCGCTGATATTGATACGGCAGCGACATTCAAAATGGATGCCATGTTTGAGCGCATCTAACCAAGCGGTTAAGACGGTGGCTAACTCTTCTGGTACCACTCGATCGAGCCAAGCGTGGCCGAGGGCATACGAATCTTCCAAGCGAAATAATTTTTGCCATGCACGGTTCACATAGCGATAGTGTCCCTCTCGATCGGCAACAAACGAGGGTAGCGGTTGTGCATCGAGTAGGCTCAGTAAGGCAGCAGCATGTGAATAGGTTGACGTAGGCATGTGGCAAAGGCTTTTCGGCGAAATCAATGTCAAAAGAGAGTTTTGATAATAGAACAAAAACTTTTCAAGATAATATATGATTTATCTGGATTTTTTGATAAAAATCTGCAAATTGCCATTTGCCGTGTCAGTTTTGTGAGACAAATCGTTTCCTTGCTAAATGCACCCCATCCCCCCATTTCTGCTACATCGCTGTTGTTGGCAGCACACTGGTACTTGTCTTGAATTTTTTGGGATGTCTCTGCTATGAAATTGCACCTTAACCAAAACCTCAATCAAAACCGCTTTACGGCCTATTCAGAAACCAGCGTCAGTATCAACAAACAGGAATACACCCCACCGTTGTTGGTCAGTGCAGAACGATTAGAAACATGGCAAGTGGCGGATTTTGCTGCTTTGCAGGCCAGTGATTTTGAGGCGCTATTAGCGTGGGAGCCTGAGGTGCTCTTGCTGGGGACTGGAACAGGGCAAAAATTTCCTCATCCCCGATTGACGGCGGCGTTGTTGGCGGCTGGGGTGGGGGTTGAAGTGATGACCACACAGGCGGCTTGCCGCACATTTAATATTTTGGCCGATGAAGATCGGCGGGTGGTGGCGGCACTGTTTTAATCAGAGAGTGGTTTGAATCGCTGGGTGGTGGTTGAGCCAGACGCTACCCCAATAGGTAGCGTCTGCAACCGATTAAAGCCGGCGTGCTTCTTGGACGCCTGAGACATCGGTAATCCGTGCCAATACGCGATAAAGCTCACTGACATTACGCACCTCAACGGTAAAGCGCATCGATGCTTTGAGATCGCGGCTTTGGGTGTTGACCGCGGTGACGTTGAGTTTTTCACGGCTAAAGATATCGGAAATATCTCGCAGCAAACCATTGCGATCCCGCGCTAATACTTCGATATCGATAGGGAACACACTGCGTTCTTGTTTCCCCCACGCAGCATGAATTAAACGCTCTGGTGCATTTGCAGAGAGTCGTTTCAGGGTCAGACAGTTGGTGCGATGAATCGAAATCCCTCGTCCTCGGGTCACAAAACCGACCACTGCATCGGGCGGTGCTGGCTTGCAGCATTTCGCCAATACAGTCATCAAATTATTGACCCCCTCAATTAACACCCCTTGGCTATCAAAGCTGCCACGACTGGCGCGAATCAATGAATTTGGATCCAGATCTGGCGCGGGTGGTGGCGGATGAATGCTGTGAATCGCCTGTGCCAAGGCCTTAAGCGTGAGTTCACCATGCCCCAGTGCCGCATAGACGTCTTCAATCTTGTGAAAATCTAATTTTTCACTCAACTGCTCCAAATTCGGTTGTACGCTTAAACGCTGGATTTCTTTCTCAAATACCTGTCGTCCAGCCTCAATAGCGACATCAACATTTTGTTGCCGAATCCACTGCCGGATTTTGCTGATGGCGCGGTGGGTTTTCACCCAACCATCATGCAGCCAATCTAATGAAGGGCCGCCTTCTTTTGCCGCCAAAATTTCAACCCGTTGGCCGTTCTCCAACGGTGTAGACAGCGGCACAATTTGCCCATCAATTTTCGCCCCTCGGCAACGATGGCCTAAATCAGTGTGGAGTGAATAGGCAAAATCCAGCGGGGTGGCGCCCTGCGGCAAGGAAATAACCTTACCAGCCGGCGTCAGGACATAAATGGTGTCGGAGAACAGTGCCGTCTGAAATTCGCTGCTCAGCGCGGTGCGGTCGCTGACTTCTTCACGCCATTCTAATAATTGCCGTAACCAAGCAATTTTGGCTTCGTATTGACTGTCGCCTTGTCCGCCTTCTTTATAACGCCAATGCGCCGCCACACCATATTCGGCATGTTCGTGCATTTCAAACGTGCGGATTTGTACCTCGAGCACTTTATCCTCTGGCCCGACCACCGCTGTATGCAGGCTTTTGTAGTCATTCGGTTTTGGGTTGGAAACATAGTCATCAAATTCGCCCGGAATCGGATGCCACATGCTGTGAACTAAGCCCAAGACCGTGTAGCAATCTTTCAAACTGTGCACCAACACCCGTACTGCCCGAATATCGTACAACTCGGAAAAGTCGAGGTTCTTTTTGCGCATTTTTTTCCAGATGGAATAAATATGCTTGGGCCGACCTGTCACATCGGCTTCGATATGGGCGTGAGCCAGTTCTCGCCGCAGGTCGTTTAAGACTCGCTCGATATAATCAATCCGTTCCACCCGCCGTTCATCCAGCAAACGGGCGATTTTTTTATAACTGTCCGGTTGCAGATAGCGGAAAGCAAGATCTTCTAACTCCCACTTCACCTGCCATACCCCTAACCGATTGGCGAGTGGTGCAAACAAATCCATCGTTTCTTGTGCAATGCGCCGTCGTTCAGATTCTTGGGGCACACGGGATAAGAAATGCATGGTTTGGGTACGCCATGCCAATTTGATCAGCACAATCCGAATATCCGCCACCATCGCCAGCAACATCTTACGCATGGTTTCTGCTTGTTGTGCCCGCGCTTCTGGCGTTTCTTCACGGTCTTGCGAAGCCAACAGCGTAATCCGTCGCATCCGGCTTACCCCTTGCACCAGCTCTGCCACAGTGGGGGTAAAGTGTTTCTTCAGCCAATCAACATAATCACCACGGTAATCAGGCATGGCAAACAGCAAGGTGGCCGCAATGGCATCGGCGAGTAATTCCATATCCGCGACGATGGCGGCGGCGGCAACCGCATGGGTGAACAGACGTTCGCCAACCGGCGGCAATGTGTCATCACCGTAGTGTTCTCGTGCAGTGTGGAAAGCCCGTTCGACAAGGCTGGCCCCTTCCGGTGGCAACCCACTGATTAAACCTGCTAACCAACGGTCTGGGTTAGCTGCATGAGCAAGAGAATCCACCAATGGGCGGGTAACAGAAACCATGGCGATTTTTTCCTAAATTCTTTTTCATCAAAATAGAGACGACATCCATGTCTCTAATAAACGTCGTACTGGGGCGGCAAGGCCGATATGCGCTAATTCTGCTGCGTTAACCCAACAGGATGCGGATTCGCGACACTCTGCTTGGGTACGAACGGCAAGCGGATATGGGTAAGCGGTTAAATGAAAATGGGTAAACTGATGCGTGACAGCATGTAAAGGCGCTGGTGCTTCGGCGGCGTTTTCCGCGATCACGGCTAATTCCTGCAACCGTTGCGCTAGCGATGTGTGTTCTGCTGTCCATTCCGGCAAACTCCACAGTCCGCCCCAAATTCCAGTTGGTGGGCGCTTTTCTAAAAAGACACGACCCTCGGTGTCGTAGAGCAATAACCACTTTACCTCGCGTTGTGGTATCTCTCGTTTTGGCCGTGGGGTGGGTAGCTGGCGCTGTCTGCCCTGTTGATTGGCTAAACAATCTTGAGCAAAAGGACAACTGCCACAATCCGGCTGACCACGGCGGCAGACTAAACTGCCAAGGTCCATTAACCCTTGCGTATAGGGTTGAATCTCGGCCGCATCCGGTAACAGCGACTCGGCCAACTGCCATAGCTGTTGCTCAATCGCTTTATTCCCCGGCCAACCCTCAATCGCGAAGACACGGGTGAATACTCGGCGCACATTGCCATCGAGAATAGCCTCACGTTGGCCAAAGGCAAAAGCAGCAATGGCGGCAGCGGTTGAGCGACCGATGCCCGGGAGTTCGGCTAACAGCGCTGCGTGTTGTGGAAATTGGCCGCCATAGTGTGTCGCGATGTATTGTGCTGCACGGTGAAGATTGCGTGCGCGGCTGTAATAACCCAAGCCACTCCACAAGCTGAGCACATCATCAATATCAGCACTGGCTAAAGCCGTGACAGTAGGAAACCGCGCCATAAAACGCGGATAGTAGTTCAAGACGGTGCTGACTTGAGTTTGCTGCAACATAATTTCCGACACCCATACCGCGTAGGCATCTGAAACTTGCCACGGTAAATGATGACGACCATGAATTTTCTGCCATGTTATCAGCTGTTTGGCAAATTGTTTGGAAGAGATAGGCATATTCTTATAGAGGGAACGACAAGACAGGTACAATAGAGAAAGTTTCTTTTTTTTAAGCAAAGTTTATGTTGACTGAACAGTTTTTCGCGCCTTGTCCTCGTGGTTTAGAGCCGGTCTTGACTCAAGAATTGCATACCTTGGGTGCAAACCAGATTGTTGCACGAGATGGCGGTGTCGCCTTTAGCGGGGCATTTTCCTTGATGCGGCGTGTCAATCTACATTCGCGTGTTGCCAGTCGCGTGTTGTTGCGGTTGGCGCATGCGCCCTACCGCAATGAAAATGATGTCTATCGGCTGGCGCGGGGGGTGGATTGGACACTGTTCTTCTCCATCGCTGACACGTTCAAAGTCAAAACTGATGCCATCAAAAGCCCACTGCCAAGTTTGGATTTTGTCAGTCTTAAAGTGAAAGACGCCATCTGTGATGTCTTTCGCGAACGTACCGGTGGACAACGTCCTTCGGTTGATACCGCGCAACCACATCGCCGGATTCATGTTTTCCTCGATGCTAAATACGCCACGTTATATCTCGACACCTCCGGCGAGGCGTTGTTCAAACGCGGTTGGCGACAAAGCACCCGCGAAGCACCTTTGCGAGAAAATTTAGCCGCTGGCATTTTGGCGTTAACAGGGTGGACACCAGAACAGACATTATATGACCCGATGTGTGGAAGTGGGACTTTCTTAGTTGAAGCGGCACATATTGCCCTCAACCGTGCGCCTGGTCGTGGTCGTACCTTTGCTTTTGAACAATTCCCGGGTTTCGATGCCCAAGCGTGGCAGCGTGAAAAACAACAGGCGCAAGCGGCTGAGCTGCCGGTAAAAACATTGCCAATTTATGGCAGCGATGGAGATCGCTATGCGCTTGCTGCAGCCCAAGAAAATTTAACCGCCTGTGGTCTAAACGGTGCGGTTGCTTTGCAGCTTGGTGATATTTTAGAGATGTCGGCACCAACGGCAGAGGGGATTTTAGTGTGTAATCCACCGTATGGTGTACGCTTGGATGAACAAGAACATTTAGCGGCATTTTATCCTGAATTAGGGGCGTGGATGAAACGTGCCTTAGCCGGTTGGCGTGCTTATTTCCTGAGCGCCGATCCGCAATTGGCGAAAGGGGTACGTTTATCTGCATCCAAGCGCACTCCCTTGTTCAACGGTGCTCTAGAATGTCGTTTATTCGAATATAAGATGGTAGCGGGCAGTAACCGCAAACCGCGTTCCGCCGAGTAATTATTTTTTAGGAGCAGTGTGATGCAAGGTCATCCAGAAGTCATCCAACACTTAAACGATCTGTTGGCCGGGGAATTGATGGCGCGGGATCAGTATTTTCTGCATGCCCGCATGTATGAAAATTGGGGTTTTAGCAAGCTGTATGAGCGTATCTGGCACGAAACGCAAGAAGAAACCGAACATGCAGATCGGCTGATTGCCCGAATTTTGTTCCTTGGTGGTGTACCGGCGATGAAACCGCTGGAGGTCAAAGTCGGCCATGATGTGCCATCGATGTTAGCGCGTGACTTAGAAGTGGAATATGAAGTGGTTACCACGTTGCGTGAAGCGATGGCCTGTTGTGAAAAACAACAAGACTACATCACCCGCGATATGTTGTTAGATCTGTTGCGCGATACTGAAGAAGACCACGCGCATTGGTTGGAACAACAGCTGAATCTGATTAAACAGATTGGTTTGCAAAATTATCTGCAAAGCCAAGCTTAATTTTTTAGATAACAAAAAAACGGCCCTAAACAGGCCGTTTTTGCTTTTTTTCTATCGCTATCATACCCAACCATCGAACACCATCACCGTACCAATTGTGGTGATGGCCTCATCACTGCTGGCCAATTGAACTGCCAATGCATCTCGAGCAGCACTGCCGCCTCCTTGTAAAGCCGCTAATCCAACGGAAAGTTCGGCACTGCTGGCTGCGCGATTTAATGTGTGAGCGTACACAGCCTGAATATATTGTTCATTTCCTAAGGCCATTAAAGCCGTATTGCCTGCGTGAAACCATGACAAAATCGCTTCGGAAGATAAACGCCCTGCAAACCAAGCATTCACCGCCTCCTGTACCAAAGGCCATTCGCTAATAGAAACATCTCGATTCAAAAACGTATGGAATAATCGTGCCACAATACCTTCAACTGCGTTATGTGCGAAAAAAACATCTTTGCCTTGGTCAAAATCTAAAATTTCACCATTTCGCACCGTCACCTTCGCACCATCAGCCAAACGGGTAATCAATAACGATCCTGCTTGTTTTGCCAATGACACATCGGAAAAGGCTGCCGATATTTTCAGCTGATCCACGCCCGCTCCAGCATCAATCGTCATTCCATTGGAAAGCGAGAGATAGCCTTGATCATTGCCAGAAGTGCCAACGAATGTGCTGTTATCCGTGCCTACATCGCGAACCAAGCGAACCATATTATCAATACGAATCACATCGCCCTGTGGACCGTAGCCATAGGGGTAATCACTGGCGGAGCCACTTTTGGGATCACTGCGTTGTGAGCCTGCACCATGCACATCCATTAAAGTGTATTGACCATTTTTCTGCATCCATCCCAACGCTCTGCCAAAGGCAATATAAACAGCGTAATCGCCGGTGCCTCCCTCAACATGAGAGGTGCCTGTCCAATAGAAACCATATTCTGGCTTTTGTGTTGTGCCTATATTGGTGGTTTGAAAAATAGGATCGATCGCAGCACTGGCTGTTGTATCAGGAGAACGCGAATAATCAACCAAACTTTGTAACTCTTTCGCATTCGGTAAACGCCAATCGCTATGTCCCGCAGTGTTCATTGACTCGGCATAAGCAAGGGCTTTTTCCCACGTCATGGGTGTGGCACTGTCATTCTTTAACCACATCAAACCAGTGGCTTTGTCTGTGATGGTACCATCACCATTGTCAACAAACTGATTTTTGCCATAGTCCGGATTGCCTCGCACCAAACGAACATCCAAGGTATTGGTGGTGTTACCGATTGAAATAGGGTAGCCCTTGATCCGCCCATCAGCGAAATTCACGCCAAAAGCCGTTGGGTCGCCATTCATAGTCGTGCTGACATACGCCGTTGATGACCATTCTTGTGCATCAATGAAACGTTCGCCGCTCGAGGTGTCACCGTAACTGAAATTAAAATAAGAGGTGTTGATATAAGGTGTTGATGCCGCAGCAGTTTGCGCGGTGTTACCGGTGAATTGAATGAGAGAATAAAGTTCTTTGATCGTCGGTAGGCGCCAGTCGCTTTTCCCTGCGATGATGGCACTGTCAGCATAGCTCAATGCTTGTTGCCATGTCATTTCTTGACTGGCTACGGTTTTTTGCCACATTAAACCCGTATTCAGATCAGATACTGTGCCATCGCCATTGTCTTGGTACGCAGGCTGCAAACCCACATAGTTGGCATCTTGGCCGTAAAAGGCCTGTCCTTCTGTACGCGTCGACACGGTGTTGGTCAACCCATAAAACTGGGTCTGACCTGTATCAACAATGTTATAAGTACCCATACCCAGATCCTTGTTGTGTGTGGAGATCGCCGTGTCTCATGACGCGGTGTTGAAATTCTCCTACGCAAAAAAGTCGGGGACAAGTGAATTGCTGTGGCTATTTGAATTTTGCACGACAAGTTTTTAACTTGATAAAAAAACAAAGCTCTCAAATGCTTGAGAGCTTTGTCTGCGGCCTGAAAAAAACGGTTTTTTCGCTAAAACCGCTTAGCTACGCTTATTAGCGGCATTCGCAGCAATGCGCATCCGCAACGCATTTAAGCGGATGAAGCCATGAGCGTCTTTTTGGTTGTAGGCGCCTTGGTCATCTTCAAAAGTTGCGATAGTCGGATCAAACAGCGAATCGGTTTTCGAATCGCGGCCAACCACAATCACATTGCCCTTATACAATTTCAGGCGAACCCAACCGTTGACGGTTTGTTGTGTATGATCGATCAGCGCTTGGAGTGCCTGACGCTCTGGGCTCCACCAGTAGCCGTTATAAATCAGGCTGGCATAGCGTGGCATCAGATCATCTTTCAAGTGTGCCACTTCGCGGTCGAGGGTGATCGATTCAATCGCACGGTGAGCACGCAACAAGATGGTGCCGCCCGGGGTTTCATAACAACCACGCGATTTCATACCGACATAGCGGTTTTCCACCAAGTCCAGACGCCCGATACCATGTTTGCCGCCCAGCTCGTTCAGCTTCGCCAGCAATTCATGTGCGGCCATCGCTACCCCGTTGATAGCAACCAAATCACCTTTAGCAAATTCAAGGTCGATGTATTCAGCGGCATCGGGAGCTGCTTCTGGGCTAACAGTCCAACGCCACATATCTTCTTCGGCTTCTGCGGCTGGATTTTCCAGATGACGGCCTTCGAAGGAAATATGCAATAAGTTGGCATCCATCGAGTAAGGCGAACCGCCCTGCTTGTGTTTCATGTCGATTGGAATGCCGGCTTTTTCTGCATAGGCGAGTAATTTCTCACGCGACAGCAAATCCCACTCGCGCCATGGTGCAATCACTTTGACACCCGGCATCAAAGCGTAGTAACCCAATTCAAAGCGAACTTGGTCGTTACCTTTGCCGGTTGCGCCATGCGAGACCGCATCGGCACCTGTGGCGCGTGCAATTTCAATTTGCCGTTTGGCGATCAATGGCCGTGCAATCGATGTGCCGAGCAAGTATTCACCTTCATAAATGGTGTTAGCACGGAACATGGGGAACACGAAATCGCGGACAAATTCTTCACGCAAATCATCGATAAAGATATTTTCTGGCTTGATACCGAATTGCAACGCTTTTTTACGAGCGGGTTCCAGTTCTTCACCTTGGCCGAGGTCGGCGGTGAAAGTCACCACTTCACATTGATAGGTGTCTTGTAACCATTTGAGGATGACCGAGGTATCTAACCCACCGGAGTAAGCCAAGACCACCTTGTTCACTTGAGATTCACTCATCAGGAGATTTCCTTAAATATCGCACATAAGAACAGCAACACCGTACCCGTGCGACACGGGTACGGGTTGTTACAGGGGAATCACCCCCGTAGTAAGCGGGATTAACGCGAGACGCGGCCTAATAACAGATATTCGATGACGGCTTTTTGCACGTGCATCCGGTTTTCGGCTTCATCCCATACCACCGATTGTGCGCCATCAATAACTTCTGCGCTGACTTCTTCGCCTCGGTGGGCGGGCAGGCAATGCATAAACATCGCTTGTGGGTGAGCCAAGGCCATCAATTCGGCTGTTACGGTGAATTGTTCGAAGGCCGCAGCACGGGCAGCACTTTCTGCCTCGAACCCCATGCTGGTAAAGACATCCGTGGTCACAATGTCTGCACCCTGCGCTGCTTCGCGTGGATCGTGACAAGCGTAATAGAAACTGCTGTCGTAGATATCATGCGGCAAGGGTTTAATCTCATACCCTTCGGGTGTCGCGACACGCAGTTTGAACCCTAACAGGCGCGCGGCTTGTGCCCAAGTGCGTGCCATATTATTGCCATCACCGATCCATGCAACGGTTTTCCCTGCAATTGGGCCACGTTGTTCCACCCAAGTGAAAATATCTGCCAACACTTGGCAGGGGTGGTATTCGTTGGTCAGACCGTTGATAACAGGAACCCGAGAATGGGCGGCGAGTTGTTCGACATTCGCCTGTTCAAAAGTGCGGATCATGATGATATCGGACATGCGCGATAAAACACGCGCCGTATCAGCAATCGGTTCACCACGTCCAATTTGCGAAGTATGGCCATCTAAGAACAAGGCATGGCCGCCAAGTTGGGCCATGCCCGCTTCGAAAGAAACCCGGGTGCGGGTCGAGTTTTTTTCGAAGATCATCGACATGACTTTGCCGACAAGCGGACGATACAGTTCACCATCATAGTGACGGCGTTTCAGAATTCGCGCCCGTTCGAACAGATGCAAATACTCGTCTTGGCTGAAGTCAGTAAATTGGAGGTAATGCTTTGGCGTTTTCATCAGTTTTACGCGGGAGCATTGGCCTCGATCAGAAGCCTCAAGGTAAGCATGAACAGGGATATGACACCCTATTTTACCTTTGCTTGCTCCCCCTTTTTGTTAGGTCTAGGGTTTAGAAAAAGACCCGTGGTAACGGGTGGGCTGTCGTTGTTGGCGAGAAAAAACTGACTTCTCTCGCCAACACAGGCTAGATCAGCTTGAATGAATCTTCTGCTAATTTGCGTGCTTAGGCAAGGCTGATGCTAAATAGCCGCTTGATTGGGTGCTTTCTGTCGCAAAATTCGCAAACATTCTTCGCCTGTTGTTTGGTCTAGACCGTGTACTTCGATATGTTTTTGGGCTTTTTTTAACCGAACTAAATAGGCAATGATGTCTGCTGTAATCTCTTGTCCGGGGACAAGCACAGGAATCCCCGGTGGGTAAGGCACAATTTGATCGCAGGCAATTTGTCCGACCAACGCTGGATTTGGCGCGCCATTTTCGTCACATAACGGCACTCGCTCACCACGCTGATAAAACGCATCCCGTGGTAAACACAAAAGGCGGCTAAAGTGAGGGATTTCCGGTAGACGCAGTGGTGGCCGTGGTAGTCGTTTTTCTTTTGCTAGTCGGACAATGGCATCGTGCAGCCGTGAGACTTTGCTGCGAGTGGTGCCAAGTGTGAGTAACAGGGTGACTGTATTGAAAGTGGATTTTTCAATTTGAATATTAAAGCGTTCAAACAACACTTCCTGTAATTCATCCGCCGAGAAACCAGAATCGGAAATGTCTAGCGTCAGCTTGCAAGGGTCGAGCAAGATGCCATCTTCCCGTACCTCCTCTGGTAACAATTCTTCTAAAGACAATACCCGAAAAACCCCCGTGGCATTGATTTGCTCGCGCAGTTCAGCGGCCAAATGCAGGGTACGATGTAATAACTTATAGCCTTCCATGACAGCTTGTTTTCTTGCCACATCTAAGCTGGCAATCAAACTGTATTGCGGGCTAGTTGAAGCGTGCATGTTGAAGTTTTCACGGAAAACATGCGGATCGAAGTCGGGGTCGTTGACATGAATCATGCTGGCTTGGGAAAACGCTGACAGCACTTTATGAGTGGATTGAGTGGCATAGTCAGCCCCACATTCCAAAGCCGTGGGGCGTAGGGCAGGATGAAAGCGGGCATGGCCATACCATGCTTCATCCACCAAAACCTTAATCCCTTTCTCATGGGCGGCAGCAATAATGGGCTTGAGGTCGTAGCGCAAACCATCGTAGGTGCACGAAGTTAAAATCAGCACTTTAGCCTGAGGGTAATCTGTCATCGCTTCTAAAATCCGGTGTTTCGGGACAGGGCCAAAAACACCATAGCGGCGGTTGACGGAAGAATCTAAATAAACGGGCATCGCTCCCGACAGAATCACGCCATGATGCACCGATTTATGGCAGTTACGGTCTAACAACAAAATATCGCCCGGGGATAACAGACTTTGGAAGATGACTTTATTCGAGGTTGATGTGCCATTGGTTGCAAAATACGTTTGTTTTGCCCCAAAAGCCCGAGCAGCGCGGGCCTGTGCTTCGGCGATCACCCCTTCTGGATGCAATAAAGAATCGAGCATCGGGACTGACACAGATAAATCTGCCCGTAACACCTGCTCGCCAGCAAAATCAAAAAAATCACCAACCCACGGACTAGAACGTAAGCTATCACCGCCAGAATGACCGGGGGTGTGCCAAGCATCTTTGGCTAAAGCCACATAGCGTTTCAGTTGATCAAAAAAGGGGGTTGCGGCTTTATCTGCGATTTCTGCCTGTAAAATACGAAACCATCCGGCATAATCTTGCTCGGCACGATAAAAATAACCACTGATTCCCAGTTCAGCGAAATGTGCGATGCGTGGGCTATCTTCTTGTTCTAGCAAGACATACAGTGATAGCTCAGGACGATAGCTTGTGAGGTGTCGCAGCAAGGTGGCCGCATTCTCACCGTGACTGGATTGCAAACTGTCATCCACTAAAACAGCTTGAATATCACCATCTTGTTCAATGGCGTGTTGTGCTTGTTGTGCACTTGCCTCGCTGGAAAAAGTGAGGCCAAAAGGATTGTCATAACGCATCAACACTTGAGAAAAACCGGCCAAGGTTTGTTGGCGCCAAGCAGGATCACTGCTGACCAATAGGATACGGCTGAGGATGGGTGTCATCGTTCGTATAAATAAAGTGGGTAAAAGGACATAAGATGCTAGCGAGAACTGTGCCGAGGGTCACGCCGCAACGCACAGTAAGTTGCTCTGGAGTACAATTTAGCCATGCTCTCTGATACTGAAAAACAAGCGCTGCAAGATCTCTATCGTTTGCTGGCGCAACGACTCCCCCACTTTCGCCCGCGTGCCGCCCAACGGCAAATGCTTGCTGAAATTGCCCACACTTTTGCCATTGCCCGTGAACCGTCAACCGATAGCACGGCAGTGACCGATAAACTCAATTCGGGTCGCCATATTGCGGTGATCGAAGGCCCAACTGGCGTCGGTAAAAGTTTGGCTTATTTGTTGGCTGGTATGGTGATGGCGTTATCACGCGGCAAAAAACTGATTGTGAGCTCGGCTACCATCGCCCTACAAGAACAGTTGGTCAATCGTGATTTACCCACGCTGATTGAACACAGCGAGTTAGACGTATCCTATGCCTTAGCCAAAGGGCGAGGACGCTATCTTTGCCCTTACCGTTTACATCAAATGACGGGGCAAGACACTGCAGCGGCTGATTCACCTTTTGACAGACAGTTTGCCATGTGGGATCACAAGCCTTTACAAGGTGAATTGTCCTTACTGCGCTTGCTTGCAGAACAATTTCAAGCCCAGCAATGGTCAGGTG
Organism: Aquaspirillum sp.; assembly: GCF_055136605.1. Taxonomy (NCBI): domain Bacteria; kingdom Pseudomonadati; phylum Pseudomonadota; class Betaproteobacteria; order Neisseriales; family Aquaspirillaceae; genus Aquaspirillum; species Aquaspirillum sp. Next base: position 18,779 of record NZ_JBSQVP010000011.1, read on the forward strand.
ATCGCGATGATTGGCCTGAGGTGATTGATGATCGGTTGTGGCAAAAAATCACCAACGACCGTCATGGTTGTTTGAAAAGCCGCTGTCCACAACGGCCACAATGTCCCTTTTATCTGGCACGGGATGTGCTAGAAAAAGTGGATGTGGTGGTGACCAACCATGATTTGCTATTGGCTGATGCCAGCATGGGCGGTGGGGTGGTGTTGCCTGCACCCAATCAAAGTTTGTACTGCATTGATGAAGCCCATCATTTGGCCAAGAAGGCGGTTGGTCAATTTGCTGCTGAACATAGCCTGTTACAAGCACAATCTTGGCTTAAGAAAACCACAGAGCTGTTGAATCGTTATGTGGGTTTTTTACCATCAGCGGAGCCGGTACTGTTAACGCAAGACACCATGCAAGCCTTGCATGATGAATTAAGTCAATTACATGCCATCTTGCAAAACGAACCTCGATTTACTGAGACAGACAATCCAGCGCCGTGGTTATTTGAACAAGGTGTTTTGCCAGATGGTTTGGCTTTGGTGGCTGGCAATATGGCGTTGATGAGCGCCAGTCTGATGAAGCAGCTCACGACCTGTGGCGAGGCTTTGTTGGAAGTACGCAAACAACACCCTGATGATGAGGTGACGATTGATCACTACAGCAGTGAACTGGGTATGGTAATGGGGCAACATGAGCGTATGGCTGCTGTGTGGCAGCACATGGCACAACACGTCGAGCCGCCGACCCCGCCGATTGCAAAATGGATAACACAAAAACGCGAGGCAAAAAAAGTGGATTTTATGATTTCTGCTTCGCCCATTTCTGCTGCGAGTGCCTTAAGTCAAACCCTGTGGCAAAAAGTCTCGGCGGCGGTGTTGACTTCGGCAACCCTGCGTTCATTGGGTAAGTTTGATTTATTGCTGCAGCAAACTGGCTTGGGGTGGTTAGACGATGTGCGTTGTGTGGCGCTGCCTTCGCCTTTTGATTTTGCACAGCAGGGCGAGCTGTATCTACCGCCAATGCAGGCGAATCCACGCGATAGTGCCGCACATACGGCAGAAATCATCAGCGTATTACCGACTTTAATTGATACCGCAGAAGCCGTGGGGAGTTTGGTGCTGTTTTCTTCACGGCGACAGATGTTAGACGTTGCTGCGGGTTTACCTACTCCTTGGCGTGACTTGCTCTTGGTGCAAGGCGAGTTACCTAAGGCGGTGTTGTTGGCACAACATCAACAGCGTATTGCCACTGGACAAGCCAGTGTGATTTTTGGTTTAGATTCGTTTGCCGAAGGGCTTGATCTACCCGGCGAGCAGTGTGTGCATGTGATTATTGCCAAATTGCCATTTGCGATGCCGGATGATCCTGTTGGACAAACCTTAGCGCAATGGATCACGGCCCGTGGGGGGAATCCGTTTTTAGAAATCAGTGTGCCAGAAGCGTCGATCAAATTGGTGCAAGCGGTAGGACGTTTGATTCGTACCGAACGAGATTATGGACGAGTATCTATTTTGGATAATCGGTTATTAAAACAAGCGTATGGCCGTCAGTTATTGGCTGCACTCCCCCCATTTAGACGAATCTAAGCACCATCATTTTGCGGTAGAATACGACCTCAGAAGCCCCTTACCTTGCGGCGCTTCCATGCTGAATAACAAAGCCTTTTTGGCATCCTAAGAGACACACCATTCGCCATGATCTGCAATCCTTACGAAGTTATCATCCAAGGTATTACCTCTGATGGCCGTACTTTCCGCCCCAGTGATTGGGCCGAGCGTTTGTCCGGTATTTTGGCCAGTTTCGGTAATGATCAGAAAATGTCTTACCACCCCTATGTGCGTCCATTGATGCTGGATAATGTGCGTTGTGTGGCGGTGGATAAAAAACTTGAAAAGATCGACCCGCGTGTTTTTGCCTTTTTAATGTCGTTTGCCAAAGACAACGATTTGCGGGTGATTGACTGTCGTACCCTGATTGATGAGGTCTATCCGAACCAGTTTTTGGGTTAAACCGTATCAAAAAAACAACAATTGCTGCGTTGCAGGACGAAAATGCAACACCGACTTCATCGTTTTTATAGAAACCCTCTGTTATAGTCGGTGCGCTTTCGTCGCATGAAGCCAAACAACAACACGTTTCTACAACACACTCTGTGGAGCTCATTTCTATGAACAAAAAGCTGATCGCTGCTGCTTTAGCCGGTGCTTTCGTTGCCCCAGTCGCTATGGCTGACGTCCAAATCTACGGTTTCATCAGTGCTGGCGTTGAACACGCTAAAGCCACTGGCGCTGCTGGTAACGTTGCTGACAAAGATCAATACGAAGGTCGTATGCGTATTGCTAACGAAAACTCCCGTATCGGTTTCAAAGGCAGCGAAGACCTGGGTAACGGTCTGAAAGCTCACTGGCAAGTTGAACAAGCCATCAACGTTGATGACAGCAACTCCTCCAGCAACTGGGCAACTCGCAACAGCTTCATCGGTTTGGCTGGTGGCTTCGGTGATGTGCGTTTAGGCCGTCATGACGATGCTTACAAACTGGCTATCGATGGCGTGGGTCTGAACGTGATGACCAACACCACCGCTGATAACGGTTGGGGCAACACCACTTGGGGCCGTGCTGGTTCCCGTCGCAACAACACCGCGATCTACTTCTCGCCAAAATTCAGTGGCTTTGGCGTACAAGCCAGCTACTCTGCTGACGAAACCCGTGCTTATGATGGCAACGAGCGCACCGACGCTTCCATCTACGCTTTGGCTGCGACCTACCAATTGGAAGGTCTGAAAGCAGGTTTGGCTTATACCCGTCACAACGACACCAAGACATTGGCTAACAACGACATCGACGCATGGGCGTTGGCACTGTCGTACAAATTCGGTGACACCATGGTGGGCGCTGGTTACGAACGTCTGGACTACGATGTCAAAGGCGGTCAAGACTACGATCAAGCCAGCTGGACCATCGCTGCTGCTCAACAATTCGGTGCATTTGGCCTGAAAGCTTCCTACACCCAATTGGGCAAAGCTAAAGGCTTGGCTGATGCAGACAAATACAAAGCAAACCAATGGGTGTTGGGCGCAACTTACGACCTGTCCAAGCGCACTCAAGTGTTGGCTTACGCAACCCGTATCGACAACAAAGACAAGGCCGCTGTTAACTTCGGCGTGAACCCTGTGACTGTTAAAGCTGGCTCCAACCCACAAGCTGTTGGTGTTGCGCTGAAACACTCCTTCTAATTTCTTGCAACGCATGGCGTTGCCAAGGTTAGAAATCTAAAACGGGCTCCCCTAACGGGTGCCCGTTTTTGTATTTTTTGTTACCATCGTGCGCTTTCCCTATCCTGACTATCAAAAATCCATGACTATTCATTTGAAAACCGCTGAAGACATTGAAAAGATGCGTATTGCTGGTCGTTTAGCGGGTGAAGTATTAGATTACATTACGCCATTTGTAAAAGTAGGCGTCACCACCGCCGAACTCGATCGTTTGTGTCACGAATATATGGTGAACGAACAGGGTTGTATCCCTGCACCATTAAACTATGCGCCCGAAGGCCATACGCCCTATCCAAAATCGATTTGTACATCGGTTAATCAGGTGATTTGCCACGGTATTCCAAATGAAAAGCCGTTGAAAAACGGTGATATTGTGAATCTGGATATCACGGTGATTAAAGACGGTTATCACGGTGATACCAGTCGGATGTTCCTTGTTGGCGATGTTACGCCCCAAGCGCGCCGTTTGGTGAAAACAACATTTGAAGCAATGTGGGTTGGGATTGATTGCGTTAAACCGGGGGCTCACCTTGGTGATATTGGCTATGCCATCCAACGCTATGCAGAAAATGCTGGCTACTCGGTAGTACAAGAGTTTTGTGGGCATGGGATTGGTAAAAATTTCCATGAAGAACCACAAGTTTTGCATTATGGCCGTCCGGGCATTGGTGTCGAGTTAAAACCGGGGATGATTTTTACCATCGAACCGATGATTAACGCAGGTAAGCGCTTTATTAAAATTAAATCGGATGGTTGGACGGTCGAAACCAAAGATCGCAGTTTGTCCGCACAATGGGAACACATGATTTTGGTGACCGAAACAGGACATGAAGTCTTAACACTCTCGGCCGGTGCACCGTCGCATCCTTAATGCCTAGATATAGAAAATCCCATCGCTTTTGATGGGATTTTTTTTCGGTTAGCGCCGTTGATATTCAACAAAGTCGTAGTGCCAAGGGCCTGCCTCATTGAAATGGCGTTCGCGGCTTATTTCTTGCCAGTGTGTGGGAGACACTTCAGGAAAGTACGCATCGCCGACAAAATCAGCATCAATTTCCGTCAGAGATAAACAGGTGGCAACGGTAATAGCTTGTTGATATAGCTCTCCCCCACCGATGATGCAAATTTCGGGCGCAGACGCTGCGACTGTTAGGGCTTCAGTTAAACTGGCGACGACACGAACACCCTCGGCGTACCAATCAGTTTGTCGTGTTAGCACAATATTGTCACGGTTTGGCAATGGCCGGCCAATCGATTCATAGGTTTTACGACCCATCACTACCGGTTTCCCTGTTGTAATGGCTTTGAAATGCTTCAAGTCAGCAGGCAAATGCCACGGCAAGGTGTTATTCAGGCCAATCACACCACCGCGTGCGCATGCGACGACTAATCGAATGGATGGTGTTGTGTTCATACAGCCACCTCGGCTTTGATGTGAGGATGGGGATCATAACCCTCGATAGTGAAATCATCGTAACAGAAGCCAAAGAGATCTTTTACCTCAGGATTTAAACGCAGATGTGGCAAGGGGCGAGGTTCGCGGCTGAGTTGTAGTTTAGCTTGCTCGATATGGTTATGGTACAGATGCGCATCACCTAGCGTATGCACAAAATCGCCCACTTGCAGGCCACACACTTGTGCCATCATGTGGGTTAATAGCGCATAGCTAGCTATGTTAAACGGTACGCCAAGGAAGATGTCGGCGGAACGCTGATAGAGTTGGCAGGATAGTTTCCCATTGGCGACATAGAATTGAAACAGACAGTGACAAGGCGGCAAAGCCATTTCATCCACTAGCGCAGGGTTCCAAGCCGATACGATCAAACGGCGTGAATCAGGATTGCTTTTAATCTGTTCGACAATCTGGCTAATCTGGTCAATGGATTGACCGTTAGGCGCTGGCCATGATCGCCACTGGTAACCGTACACAGGGCCTAGTTCGCCGTTTTCGTCTGCCCATTCATCCCAAATCGAGACACCGTTATCTTTCAGGTATTGGATGTTGGTGTCACCGCGTAAGAACCACAACAGTTCATGAATAATCGAGCGTAGGTGCAGCTTTTTTGTTGTAACAAGTGGAAAGCCCGCTTGTAAATCAAAGCGCATCTGATAGCCGAACACCGAACGTGTGCCCGTCCCTGTACGATCTGACTTGTCAATGCCATGTTGTAAAACATGCTGCATCAGATTCAGATAAGTTTGCATGACTCGCTTTCACAAAAACTCATTATTGTAAATTCTTTTTGTCTTTCCCTGCTTTCGAGCAGTGAGATTTTTGTTGTCGGTGAGACAAACCAACAGAAAACAAAAGAGTTTAGTAGAATTGGCTACCAAAGATTGTTTTTTCCCCATTTTTGCGCGATTGACTGAGATACACACATGGCTGACGACAGCGATCAGGAAAAAACCGAAGCCGCTACCCCGCGTAAGTTAGAACAAGCTCGTGAAGAAGGGCAGGTTCCCCGCTCGCGTGAATTAGCAACATTTGCTGTCACCATGACAGGGGTAGCGATGTTGATGATGACTGGCGCGCAGATTTATCGAACACTTGGCCAAATTTTAGAACGGAGTTTTACTTTTAACGGTAAAACTTTATTGCACGGCGAAAGTATGCTGGCTGAGCTTAAACAGTCCACTTTTGATATTTTATTGGCGTTAGCTCCCATTCTTGGTGCGCTGTTTGTGATCGCGGCAGCCGTGCCCATCTTAATCGGCGGGTGGAATTTTTCTGGTAAGGCGATTGAACCCAAATTTTCTAAACTTAACCCCTTGTCTGGTATCAAGCGCATGTTTTCAGTGTCGGCAGCACTGGAGGGCGGCAAGGCTGTTCTGAAAAGTTTGGTGATCGGTGGTGTGGCAACATGGGTGATTTGGAAAGAACGAGGTGAAATTCTCAATCTGATTACATTGCCAATTGAACGCAGTATGGCGACACTGGTTGGCCTGATGGAATACACCTTTTTAGTTGTCGTCGGTGCGATGTTATTGATTGTGGTAGTGGATGTGCCTTTTCAGCTATGGAACTACCAAAAAAATCTGCGGATGAGCAAAGAAGAAATTAAACAAGAGTATAAACAGAGTGAGGGTAGCCCAGAAATTAAAGGCCGTATCCGGCAGCTACAACGCGAGGCGGCACGAAAACGGATGATGCAGGATATTCCAACCGCCAGCGTGGTGGTGACGAACCCAACTCACTATGCGGTTGCACTAAAATACGAAGAAGGTATGCGAGCGCCTAAGGTCATTGCCAAAGGATCGCTACGTTTAGCCGAGAAAATCATCGAATCGGCAAAAGAACATAAAATAACCCTGATGCGGACCCCACCTTTTGCGCGTGCACTGTATCATCATGCCGAATTAGGAGAAGAAATTCCTCAAGCCCTTTATACTGCGGCAGCGCAAGTTTTGGCTTATGTGTTCCAACTGAAGCAATACCAAGCCCAAGGTGGGTTTGCACCGATTTACCCTGAAAACCTGCCGGTACCGCCCGAACTCGATCCGGCTTCTAAAGACCCTTTGTCGTCATAGCGTATATCAATGGAAAACCTGCTTGCCTCTCTTAGGCAGTTCAATTTTGTTACCCTCTCAGGCCCCATTCTGATCTTATTGATCTTGGGCATGATGGTGTTGCCTTTGCCGGCTTTTCTGCTCGATATGTTTTTCACTTTCAATATTGCCATCTCGGTGATTGTATTGATGGTGAGTTTGAATGTTCGTAAACCGCTTGATTTCTCTGCCTTTCCCAGCGTGTTATTGGTGACAACGCTGTTGCGATTGTCGCTGAACGTTGCTTCTAGCCGTGTGATTTTGTTGGAGGGGCATACCGGCCCCGATGCCGCTGGTCAGGTGATTGAAGCCTTTGCCCACTTTCTGATCGGGGGCAATACTGCGATTGGTATTGTGGTGTTCATTATTCTGACCATCATTAACTTTGTGGTGATTACCAAAGGGGCGGGGCGGATTGCTGAAGTGTCTGCCCGCTTTACCTTGGATGCGATGCCCGGTAAGCAGATGGCGATTGATGCCGACTTAAACGCCGGTTTGATTGGTGAAGATGAAGCACGCATCCGCCGTTCCACTATCTCTGAAGAAGCTAACTTCTTTGGTTCGATGGATGGTGCGTCCAAATTTGTGCGTGGTGATGCGGTTGCCGGTATCTTGATTATGTTGATCAACATTGTCGGTGGCTTGATTGTTGGGGTGGCCCAACATGATTTACCTGTTGGCGAAGCGGCTCACGTTTACACCCTGTTGACCATTGGTGATGGTTTGGTGGCGCAAATTCCAGCCCTGATTATTTCGACGGCTGCGGGTATTGTGGTCAGCCGTGTTGGTACGGAAAAAGACATCTCTGAGCAGATGGTTGGCCAACTTTTTATGCAGCCGAGTGTCTTGTATATGACGGCTGGGGTGATTGGTCTGGTGGGGATTATTCCTAATATGCCGCACGTGGCTTTCTTGCTGATCGCGGCGAGTTTGGGTGGCTTGGCCTATTGGTTAGAACAACGCAAGAAACAGAAGGAACAACAAGTCGAAACCGACACTGCTTTGGAAGAGGTGATGGAAGCGCCTTTGGCCGAGGTCAGTTGGAACGATGTTCAACCCGTCGATCCGGTCGGTTTGGAAGTGGGCTACCGTTTGATTCCGTTGGTGGATCGCTCACAAGATGGCGAGCTGTTGCGGCGGGTACGTGGGATTCGTAAGAAAATCGCGCAAGAAGTCGGCTTCTTGGTGCCGGCGGTGCATATTCGTGACAACCTAGAAATTCGGCCGAATGCCTATCGTATTTTGCTCAGAGGGGTGGAGATTGGCGCGGGTGAAGCTTATATCGGTCAGTTTTTAGCCATTAACCCCGGGCGCGTGTTGGGCCAAGTGCCGGGTACACCGACCACCGATCCAGCTTTCGGTTTACCGGCGGTATGGATCGAGTCATCCAATCGCGATTTAGCACAATCCCTTGGTTACACCGTCGTGGATGCCAGTACGGTGGTGGCAACACATATTTCCAATATTTTACAAACACACTCCTCTGAATTGCTGGGACGCGAAGAGGTACAGGCCTTGCTCGACCATCTGTCCAAAGAGGCCCCGAAACTGGTGGAAGATTTGGTACCAAAAGTAGTGTCGATCAGTACCTTGCAAAAAGTGCTACAGAATTTGCTCTCGGAAGGGATGCACATTCGTGACATTCGCAGCATTATCGAAACCCTGTCTGACCATGTATCGATGACACAAGATATTGATGATCTCACTGCTGTGGTGCGGGTCTCGTTGTCGCGTGCTATCGTGCATCAGCTGTTCCCGGGTATCCAAGAGCTGCCCGTGATGACACTCGACCCTCAACTGGAAAGTATTTTGCTGTCCGCAGTACAGAGCAAAGCCGGTGGTGGATTAGAACCGGGCTTGGCAGAAAGTTTATTACAGTCGGCATCACAAGAGGCTGAGCGTGTGGAACAACAAGGGCACAATCCTGTGTTGTTAACACCGACAGCCCTACGGCCTTTATTGTCAAAATTCTTACGCCGTGCCCTGCCGCAGTTGGCAGTTTTGGCACACAATGAAATCCCTGATAACAAAACCATCCGGATCATTGCAGTTGTTGGCGGCAGGGGATAATTCATCATGTTGGTAAAAAAATACTTTGGACGCACGACCCGCGATGCCCTGCGTCAAGTGCGGGAAGAACTCGGCGCAGATGCCCTGATTCTATCGAATCGCCCCCTTGCCTCGGGTGGAATAGAAATTATGGCGGTAGCCGATGGCGATGTCAGCGCTTTGGCACAGTCTTTGGCAACAGCGGCAGTCAATCGACATGCACCAGAAGCGGCCGAGAGCTTAGCTGCCTTTACGGGTAGCGGTCTAGCCACCCCCGCCACAGCACAAGCCAAACCATTAAACAGTGCGGTGATGGGACACGCTTTGGCGCGAACCTATGCTGTCCCTGTTGAACCGCTTGATGAACCAGAACATATTCCCCCTGCGGCGCGGCCTTTGGTCACGCCTGCTGCATTTCAACCAGACAATCCTTCCCCAAACGCTGAACTCACATCGGCTGTTGCGAAAGCTGGAGTTGCCGAGGTAGAGACTGACGAAAGCCCCTCTGAAACAGCTGAGCCAGAGGAAGAAGCACCGCCTAAGGCCGTGCCATTCCGTGAGTCGGTGATTGGTCGTTATGAAGAACGAGCCGCAGCGGAAATTGCCCCATCTGGACATTTTGCCGATCCAGCGACGACGGCGTTGGCGCAACAAAAAGACAGCCAATCGGTGATACCTAATCATTTGCGGGCACCGGAAACTGACAGTGAGTTGCTTGAACGCAAGGAAGAACCTGATCCTGCATTAGAGAAACTGGATCTTCTGAATGAAGAAATCAAAACCCTGCGTAGCATTTTACAGGGGCAGTTAGCGAGTTTGGCATGGGCGAATTTCGAGAACCATGAGCCAGTACAAGCTGAATTATTTCGGCAGCTCTTGGCGGCAGGGATGAGCCCAGCGCTGTGTCGGCAGCTTGTCGCCAAGTTACCCACCCAATTTAGTGATGAAGCAGCCCTAAAGTGGGCGAAGTCTGCCTTAGCACACAATGTGTTGACCATTCCCGAACAAGAGGATGTGGTTGCGAAAGGCGGCTTGTATGCCTTAGTCGGGCCCACTGGCGTTGGCAAAACCACGACTGTAGCGAAGCTGGCTGCGCGTTGTACGATTCGACACGGCGCAGATCGGGTCGCTTTAATCACGACCGACAGCTATCGTATTGGCGCTCAGGATCAGCTGCGTTTATATGGCAAAATTTTAGGTGTCTCTGTCTATTCGGTACAAAATGAAGCAGATCTCAATCTGACCTTGGCCGATTTGGGTAGCAAGCATCATGTGGTGCTGATTGATTCTGTTGGCATGGGGCAGCGTGATAGCCGTGTGAATGGTCAAATCGAGATGTTTGCTAACTCAGTTGGCCACGGTGGTAAAACCATTTCGCGTATTTTAGTGCTGGCGGCTAACTCTGATGGTCATACGTTAGAAGACGTGGTCCGTCGCTATCGTGGCAATGGTTTGGCCGGTTGTATCATTTCTAAACTGGATGAAGCTGTATCGGCTGGTCCTAGCTTAGATACCTTAATTCGACACCGCTTGCCGGTGTACTACGTGACAAATGGCCAACGTGTGCCTGAAGATTTGCATCTACCGAATGCTCAATTTTTGGTGGATCGTGCTTTTAAAGCCACGCGAGAACCCGGGCCCTACAGCTTGAAACGGGACGAATATCAACTGGTTCAAGCGGCACAAGCGAGTTGGTCATGAGTATGGGGATGGACGATCAAGCAGCGAGTTTACGGCGCCTGTTATCAGCAGGGCGCAAACCGTGTAGTTTTGCCTTTATTGGCGATCAAGGCAGTGGTGTAAGCACTGTGGTCGCCGAGTTTGCGGCTGTGTTGGCATCGGATGGACATCGGGTCATGATATTGGATGCCCATGCAGATATGGGGCAAGCGCGCCGTCTCAAAGTCAATCATGCCCGCCATCTTGATGAAGTCATCGGCTATCAAGGGGCATTAGAAGATGCGATTGTCAGTTTAAGTTCCGGTGCTGAGTTGTTGAACTTGTACGTCCGGCCTTTTACCCTCGCCAATCTGCATACTGGTTTGGCCCACCGTTTGTCACAAGAGTTTTCTTCACGCTTGCGCGACTCGGAATGGATTTTGATTGATGCTTTGCCGCCGCGACAAGAACCTGCCTTGAGTGCCATTGCAGATCATCTGATTTTAGTGTTAACGCCAGAGGCAAAATCGTTGACTGAAGCCTATGGCATCATCAAACAACTATCGGGTGAGTTTGGTCGCCGAGCCTTTAATGTGTTGATTAACCATGCTGAATCGCTGGAAGATGCACAGCATATCTTTCGCCGTCTCACCTACGCTGCCAGTGAATATTTAAATGTCTCGCTGCGTTGGGTCGGTTTTATTCCCGAAGACTATCACTTGCGGCGCGCTTTAGTGATGAAGACTGCCGCCACTTTGGCGTTTCCGAAAAGTGAAGGGGCGATTGCCTGCACTCAACTTGCGCGTGCATTGCCGTTGTGGGCCGGTCGTACACCGACAGAAGGTGATACCCTGTTTGCGCGTTGGTTAGAAACTGTACGTCATCTGCAAGAAGCGGTGACCGCAGACAACCCCCACCCTTAAATCCTCTTACTTTTTCTCTCTATGTCCCGTATCCCAAAACATCTTGCTTATCAAACAGATCAAGAGCCTGTCGCTGAGGATGTCTCGCGGCATACCGGATTGGTGAAACGTATTGCTTACCAAATGATGAGCCGTTTACCCGCCAGCGTTGAAATTGATGATTTGATTCAAGTTGGCCTTATTGGTTTGATGGAAGCGGCCCGACAATTTGACCCTCAGCAGGGGGTATTATTCGAAACCTTTGCCACCCAGCGGATTCGTGGGGCGATGTTAGACGAATTGCGCCGCCTCGATTGGCTACCTCGCCAAGCACGCAAGCAGGCAAAGCAAATTGAAGAGGCCATTTTTCGGCTGGAAAATCAGTTGGGACGCAGTGCACAGGAATCAGAAATTGCGGCTTTCCTTGAGATGGATCTAGAAAGCTACCAACAAGCTTTGTTTGAATGTAAAGGCCATCAAATTGTGTATTTCGAGGACTTTGCGACCGACAGAGAAGAATCCTCACATCCTGCAGAGATGTTGCGCGATGAAGGCCAAGTCAATCCCATTGATATTTTAGGGGAAGATCAATTTCGCTCTGCCTTGGTGGAAGCGATTAAAACCCTGCCAGAACGTGATCAGATGGTGATGAGTTTGTATTACGAACAAGAGCTCAATTTGCGAGAAATTGGCGAAGTATTGGGGGTAACCGAATCTCGGGTGTGTCAACTTCATACCCAAGCGGTGTCTCGTTTGCGTAGCAAACTCAAAGTGTGGTTATAAACACAGATGAAGGTAATACAGGCGATGTATCGTTCTTGATCGCTGTATCAAAGGAGTCAGCAGGGATGGATTTAATCAGTATTTTCGGCATTATCATCGGGATTAGCGCGATCTTGCTGGGGCAGGTGTTAGAAGGTGGGCATATCTCATCCCTGCTACAGATTACTGCGTTTTTGATTGTGATTGGGGGTACGGTCGGCGCAGTGATGTTGCAATCGACAGTATCGCAATTTACTGCTGGTTTGAAGTTGTTGGGATGGGTGTTCAGCCCGCCGGAATTAGACGAAAAACGGGTGATTCGTGATGTGATTCACTGGAGCCAAATTGCGCGAAAGAATGGCTTATTAGCACTAGAAGACAATGTAGGCGGGGTGAAAGACCCTTTTACTAAAAAAGGCCTCCAGATGTTAGTCGATGGGGCAGAACCCGATATCTTGCGCGCAGCTCTCGATCTTGAAATCACCGCTTATGAAAATCAAAAAAAGCAAGCAGCTAAAATTTGGGAAGCCGCCGGTGGATATGCCCCGACGATTGGTATTATTGGTGCGGTGTTGGGGTTGATTCATGTGATGGAAAACTTAAGTGATCCATCAAAATTAGGGAGTGGTATTGCTGTGGCGTTTGTGGCAACGGTCTATGGTGTGGGTTCTGCCAACTTATTTTTCTTACCCGTTGCCAACAAACTGAAAACCCTGATTGCGGCACAGGTGGTGGCAAAAGACATGATGGTCGAAGGGTTGATCTCGATTTGTAACGGTGAGAACCCGCGGATTATCGAAAGCAAACTACAAGGCTTTATTGCCCGTTAGCCGTGGCATTAGGGGCCTGTCGCCGTTGTTGGCAGCGCCCGACTTTCTCGCCTTCACGGCGATAGTTTTCCACCGTGTCAATTTGCCCTTGGTCACGTTCAATACTGGCAATCGCTGTTTGCATCCGTTTTTGCCAGATTTCTAAACGCGCCGTCAGGACTTTCTTGGCGGCGTCTTCATTTGCATATACCCCAACTGGCAGGTGTTCGATTTCATGGCGCAGTGCTTGCCCTTCGGTTTGTAATACCCGCCGCAGGCCACGTTGAAAAATCGCGACATGCTGCATTTCATGGGTGTAAGTCACCTGATACAAACAACTATTGGCTGGCGCATCTTTCGGCATATACACCACCGCCTTGGGTTGGCTGAAGGTTAATTTCACCGTGCCTGCGACACACAGCCGGCCATCCACAGTGGGCTTGGCGTGAAAATTCATATCAAAGCTGGTCGAGACCGACGTTTTGGTAAAGCCACCGACAAAGGCATTCGGCATCCCTTGTAGTGGTTTGATACCAGATTCTTGCTGAATACCGGCATAGTCTAGGCTGTGATTGACTTCAATCACGGTGGGTTCGAGTTGTAACAACAGCCGATTTTTCAGCCCGCTGTTGTCACAACTGACAGCCCATGCTGTGTGGCTCACCATACCGCAGGCCAACGGTAAGAGCAGTGGTAAATAACGACATAACATGGGCGTTCTTTCCTTAAGCTAACAAGCGTTCCATCACTCGCCGATAGACCGCCGATAAACGTGGAATATCTTCGATGGCAACGTGTTCGTTGATTTTATGGATGCTCTCGTTAATCGGGCCAAACTCGACCACTTCACGACAAATATCTTTGATAAAGCGCCCATCCGAGGTGCCACCGGTGGTAGAGAGCTGGGCTTCTACACCCGTGACATCATGAATCGCTGCACAGACGGCATCGGTTAATGCAGCCGGTTCGGTTAAGAATGGGTTACCAGATAATTTCCAATCTAACTGATAGTCGAGCTGGTGGTGATCTAACACCGCATGTACCTTGGCTTTTAATTCATCGGCGGTGTGCTCGGTTGAGAACCGAAAATTAAAACGCAGCTCGGCTTCGCCCGGGATGATGTTGACGGCACCGGTGCCAGAATGGAGGTTAGAAATTTGAAAGGTGGTCGGTGGGAAGTAGGCATTGCCTTGATCCCATTCAATAGCACACAACTCAGCGATAGCAGGGGCAACCAGATGAATCGGATTTTTTGCTAAATGTGGATAGGCAATATGGCCTTGAATACCCTTAACAATCAGATGCCCATTTAACGAACCACGGCGGCCGTTTTTCACTGTGTCGCCAAACACATGCACCGAGGTCGGTTCGCCGACAATGCAGTAATCTAATTCAATATGACGTTCTGCCAGCGTTTCTACCACGGCGCGGGTGCCATGCGTCGCAACACCCTCTTCATCGGATGTAATCAGAAACGCAATCGAACCCCGATGTTGTGGATGTTTTTGCACAAACACTTCACAAGCAGTGACAAACGCCGCCAGTGAGGTTTTCATGTCCGCTGCACCACGTCCATACAGTTTTCCATCACGGACGGTGGGCACAAAGGGGTCGCTCTGCCATTGCGACAACGGGCCCGTTGGCACGACATCCGTGTGACCAGCAAAGCAAAGCAAGGGGCCTTCTGTGCCACGGCGTGCCCAAAGATTATCGACGTCAGCAAAGCGCAGCATTTCAATATCAAAACCGATGGCAGCCAGTCGTTCTGCCATCAATTTTTGACAACCCTGATCTTCAGGGGTGACCGAGGGACGACGAATCAGTGCTTCTGTCAGTTCGCGAGTGGGATCATTGTGCATGGGGGAAACATTCCTGATAACGAGATTCTGAAAACCCAACTTCAATCCGTTGTGCTGTTTGTAGCACCGGACGTTTAATCAGCGTTGGGTATTGTTGTAAGACATCGAGCAGGGTGGCAGGGTTGTCTGCTAAAGCCTGTTGTTCTGCGCTTAGCTGACGCCACGTTGTGCTCTTGCGATTGAGCAATGACAAATCAGGCTGTTGTGCTAACCAACTTTGTAGGCAAGCAAGGCTGAGACCGTCACGGCGAAAATCATGGAACTGATAGGGAATTTCACGTTGATCGAGCCATCGACGCGCTTTTTTCACGCTATCACATTGGCTAATACCATATAAAACATTGGGCATGGCAAGTTGAGAAGGGTGACAAATAGCAACAGTCTAACATACCGCAGAGAGGGCTTTTGTTGTGCTGATAGAGAAAGGGGCTTGACTTATAAATGAGAAGGCTTATCATTTACGTATGGATACACTACGCACCACTTCCCCAGCTTTGCCATCGGCCCTGACACCGCCGGCACCATCGACACCGATGCCACCGGCGTTAGACAGCCGGCATTTGTTTGCGAAAACAAAAGAGATTCTCATCGAGCATCACGGTGAGCTGTATCGCCTTCGTTTAACGCGAAATGACAAAATTATCTTAACCAAATAACCGATTTTGATGGCTGCGTGCCATCGAAAAGCAAGCTCGCCAAGTCGCCACCGGCTTGGCTTCGCCAGCCCACCGCCTTTTGCGGTTAGCCAGCCAGAGCACGATTCCGAATTAAGGAGATGCTATGACTGGCGGCCATTTTTCCCGCTCACATTGGACACTGTCACAGATTGCACTGTGTCTTGTTGCTGCTTTTCCCCTGTCTGCAGCAGCAGATAACGCCACAACCGAACCGCAACAGGTCAAACGCCTACAGGCGGTGTCAGTGGCGGCTTCGCGGACTGAGCAAGCTCTAGATGAAACTGCACCCTCGGTTGATGTGATTGATCGACAACAACTCGACCGCCGGATTGCAGCAGATTTGCGCGATTTGGTCAGTGATGAAGCTGGGGTCAGTGTCAGTCGTGAACCCGGGCGGCGTGGTAATGCCGGCGTAACGATTCGTGGGATTGGTGGCAATCGAATTTTGACCCTGATTGACGGCGTGCGCCAACCCGATCAGTACGGCGGTGGCGGTGGGAATGGTGCAATCTCTGGTGCTGATTACACCGAGCCAGAAAGCTTAAAGGCGGTGGAAATCATTAAAGGCCCTGCTTCTAGCTTGTATGGCAGTGATGCGATTGGCGGGGTGATGGCTTACCGCACTTTATCGGCTGCTGATTTTGTCAGCGCAGATAACCCTTTGTACTTTGGTGTGAAATTAGGCGGTGACAGTGCCGACCAGAGTACAGCAGCAACCTTGACCTTGGCTGGCCGCAATGATCTGGCGTCGGCATTATTGATGTATACCCGTCGTCATGGCCATGAAACCGACAATCAAGGACGCGATGACAGTAGCGACGGCACAGCCGCCAGTCGCCGGACGACGCCTAATCCACAAGCTTGGGACAGCGATAATGTCCTGTTGAAGCTGGGCCTACATCCAAATCCACAACACGACTTATTCTTTACCTATGAGCGTTTCCAACGCCAACAAGATAGCAATGTGATTTCTGCGCGCAGCAGTGGATCACCGACAACTGGCAGTTTGTTAAGTCAAATGGCCGATGATGATCAAACCCGCGAACGTTTTACCTTAGCACATCAATGGCAAGATAAAGATCACCCTTGGATTCAAGCAGCAAAGTGGCAGATTTATCACCAAACGCTCGATCAGACCGAAGATGTGCGTGAGCATCGCTTAGGGCCGAGTAATGCCCGTTTACGGACCTCGGACTATCGCTTTGCACAAACCCTCACCGGTTTGGATGCCCAACTCGAAAGCCGGTTTTTTGCTTTGGGCGCTGCGCATCGCTTGATTTATGGTTTTGATGCTTCGCGTACTGAAACAGAGCGTTTGCGTGATCGTACACAATGGAATGCTGATGGTTCGACGACCAAAACCGTAGGCGGCGAGCCCTTCCCACAGAAAGCGTTTCCAGACAATCGCACCGATCGTTTTGGTTTATTTGTCGAAAACCAAATGCGGTGGGATAACGGTTGGACCGTGACACCTGGGCTGCGTTATGACTACTACCGTTTGAGCCTGCAACAAGACGCGCTATCGCAAAAAATTAACCAAAATGGCCCGCAAGCCAGCGATCTGTCTGACAGTGCTTTATCCCCCAAATTGGCATTAGCGTATGCCTTTAACGACCAAATCACAGGTTTTGCCCAGTTCTCAACCGGCTTCCGTGCACCGCCATTTGATGATGCCACCATGGCTTTTATGAATGCTGCTCATGGCTATGAGGTATTACCCAATCCAAACTTAAAAGCAGAAACCAGCCGTGGGATTGAGCTGGGGGTCAAAGGCCGTTGGCAAGAGGTTGAGCTTGATGTCAGTGTGTTCGCCAATCGCTATCGTGATTTCTTAGAACGCCAATTAGTCGGTCAACGTAGTGTACAAGGCCGTCCCTTGGCAACCTATCAATATGGCAATGTCGGCAAGGTGAGTATCCACGGTGCGGAAGTGAAGGCAGGCTGGCGCTTCGCGCCTCATTGGCAAATCAGTGGCGCGCTTGCTTGGGCTGAAGGGGATAACGACAGCGAAGGTACCCCATTAACCTCGGTAGAACCGTTAAAAGGTCATCTGAAACTGGCCTATAGCACGGAGCCGTTTGGTGCCGATGCCAAGCTGCGTTTTGCTGCGGCTAAGAGTCGCGTGCCGCAATCGACGGATAGCCGAGGTCAGGCTACCGCTGGCTTTGCCCCTGCAGGTTATGGCGTTGTCGATTTAACTGCGTATTGGCAAGTCAATAAACAGCTACGCATCAATGCGGGGGTGTTCAATGTCTTTGATAAAACTTATTGGAATTGGAGCGATGTGAAGGGCTTTGCTGCCAATAGTGCAGTGTTGGACTTCTATTCCCAACCCGGTCGCAGTGTGGCGGGTACAGTGGAATATCGCTTTTTCTAATCGCTATCCATTCACAACATGATAAGGAAGAGAAACTATGGAACGTGCGCCAGAAGCGTTATGGCAAGCTTTTGCTACTTTAAAACGAGATATGCCACAGATGCGAATTCGCGATGCGGCACGGCAGTTAGCCATCAGTGAAGCAGAGTTGGTGGCTGCCGACCCTGATGCGGTGGCATTAAAGGCGGATTGGCCAACTTTGTTGATGGCTATGCGGACACTCGGGCCTGTGATGGCATTAACGCGCAATGAGGCTTGCGTCCACGAAAAAATTGGTTTGTACGACAATATCAGCATTAACGGAAATATGGGTTTGGCATTAAACCCAGAAATCGATTTGCGGTTGTTTCTCTCTCATTGGAAATATGTTTTTGCGGTAGAGCATCGTCAAACTGACGATAAAGTACAGCGCAGTATTCAAGTATTCGATCGCTATGGTGAGGCAATCCATAAAATTTTCCTGACACCGCAAAGTGATGTGTCGGCTTTTAATAGCGTCAAGCAAGATTTACAGACAACCTTGCTGCCATTGGTGATTGATACCGTCCCTGCTTCCTCAGTAGAACTCCCTGATGACGCCATTGATGTGGTGGGGCTACGGGCGGGTTGGTTGGCGTTAAAAGATGTACATGATTTTCATGGTTTGCTGACACAGCATAAGGTGTCGCGGCAACAGGCGTTCCGTCTGGCACCAGAAGGCCATGCGTGGACGGTGGCAAAAGATGCCATCGAGCCGTTGTTACATCGTGCCAGCGAAACTGAAACCCCGATTATGGTGTTTGCAGGCAATCGCGGCTGCATTCAAATTCATACCGGCCCTGTTCATCGTGTGGAGCGTTTAGGGCCATGGTTGAATGTCTTAGATCCTAATTTCAACCTTCACTTGCGTACTGATTTGATTCAAGAAGCGTGGGTGGTCAAAAAGCCGGGTGACTGCGGCATGTTGACGTCGCTGGAACTGTTTGATGCGCATGGTCAATCGATTGTCACGCTGTTTGGTGAACGCAAACCGGGTAAGCCAGAGCTGGCCAGTTGGGTGAAGTTGGTCAGTGAGTTGGCGGTGGAAGATGGTGATGTGGCGTAAGTCTCTTTCGACAGCACTGCTGGCGCTGTTGGCATGTCCTGTATGGGCTGCCGCGCCAGAGCGGATTGTGGTGATGACGGCCGATGTGGCGGATGTGGTGGTGGCCTTAGGCGCCGCGCCAACAGTCATTGGTCGAGATCGCTCTAGCCAACACCCTGCTTTGGCTTCGGCAGCGGTGATTGGTTTTAATCGCTCCTTGAGCGTTGAACCGATTACCCGCTTAAAGCCTCAGCTGGTGTTAGGAAGCAGCTTGGCACAACCGGCGACCATTTGGCCTCAATTACAAAAATTGGGCATTCCTGCGCAACAAGTGAGCCAACATGAAGATGGGCGTGATTTTGCAAATAGTATTCGTGAGATTGGCCGTTTGTTAGAACAGTCGGCGCGTGCGGAGCAGCTGGCGCAGCAATGGCAACAGGGGATGACGGCAAAGACGGCAACGGGTGTGCGCTATTTGTTCACGTATGACGGGAGTTTGGTTGCCGGTAAAAACACTGCTGCCGATACTCTGATTCGTGCTGCTGGTGGTATCAATATCGCCGAACATGATGGTTTTAAGCCCTTATCGCGTGAGGCTTGGCGTAGCTTGAAACCGGATGTGATTGTGGTGGCCGATCACAATCGTGCTATCACTGGCGGTCGTGCCGGTTTGTTGGCGCGTCCTGAAATTGCATTAACACCGGCCGGACAAAAAGGTCGGGTGTATGAATTGCCGGCTGGGGAAATGTTCCGCATTGATTTGGACAGTCCGAAAGCGGTGAGCAAGCTAGGGCAACTGTAATGCGTCATCAAGCCGTGGGGTATGGGTTGGCGGTAGCCGTCAGTGTGTTGGTGGTGATCGTGGCGATCACGGGGCAAGGGGGGCTGTGGGCATGGCCGGATTGGCAAGACCCCTTATTACAAGAACTCCGGTTGCCACGCATTGCCAGTGCTTTGCTGGTTGGTGCGGCATTGGCGGGCAGTGGTGCGGCGCTACAAGCCTTGTTTCGTAACCCATTGGCCGATCCAGGTTTGATTGGGACGTCAAGCGGTGCGGCGTTGGGGGTGGTGTTACTCATTGCGTGGGGTGGGGCCGCCAGTTTTGGCTTACCACTGGCTGCATTTGTCGGGGGCTTATTGAGCACTGGCCTGATTTTATTGTTGTCGCGAGTAGCGGGAAACAGTGAAGCGGCGTTGTTGCTGATGGGTTTAGTGATTGCAGCTTTTATCGGTGCCATTACCAGTTTAGTGCTGTTCTTATCCGATGATCTGACCTTGCGTGGTGCAATGGCATGGCTGGCGGGTAATTTGTCAGGGGCCAGTACCTCGCCGTTAGGTGTATCTGCCGCAGCGATTGCGCTTGCTCTGCTGTTATTGATTGCCTTGGGACGCGATTTAGATTGTTTGGCATTAGGTACAGACAGCGCCCACGGTTTGGGATTGTCTTTAGCGGCAACCCGCGCTTGGGTCATTGTTGCAGCAGCATTAGCAACGGGGGCTGCGGTGGCGTTGTCGGGGGTCATTGGTTTTGTGGGCATGATGGTGCCCAATGCGCTTGCTTTGGTGGTGGGGGGAAGTCGGCGGCGGTTGATTGCGCTGTCGGCTTGGCTGGGTGGTTTATTTTTACTGGCGATGGACACGGTATCCCGTCTGGTGGTGTATCCCATTGAGATTCCCGTCGGCCTGCTGACTGCATTCACTGGGCCACCGTTTTTTATCTGGTTGTTCTGGTATCGGCAAAGAAAGGTCAACTGATGCAACGCGATGCAATTCCCCTGCCTGTGGCCCATGAAACAGCACTGTCTGCATTTCAAATAGACCAACTCTCTTTGCAAATGGGTCATAAAACCATTCTGCAATCTGTCAATACAGTGATTCCCCGTGGCAGCTTGTGTGTCTTGATTGGGCCCAATGGAGCGGGTAAAAGCACTTTGTTACGCCATCTAGCGGGCTTATTACCACCGCAACAGGGCGAGGTGATGTATCACGGCCAGCCGGTCACTCAATTAAAAGCCCGACAACGTGCCCAGCAGATTGCTTGGGTGGGGCAACATCCGCCGAGTGATTGCAGTTTGAGCATTGAAGATTTCGTGATGTTGGGGCGCCGTCCTCATCTTGGCCGTTTTGCGTTGCCGAAGGCAGACGATCGGCAACGGGTACAACAGGCTTTGCAGGCGCTAGAGCTGACCGCTTTGGCTGGACAGCGTTATCAACAGGCGTCTGGGGGGGAGCGTCAGCGTGCAGTGATTGCACAGGCTTTAGCCCAAGATACGCCAACTTTATTATTGGATGAACCGACGAATCATCTTGATTTACGTCATCGCCAGATTTTAATGCAGCGGCTATTTGCCTTGACTGCGCGGGGAAAAACGGTGGTGGCGGTGTTACACGATTTAGAATTGGCGGCAAAGTATGCTGATTGGCTGGTGTTATTGCATCAAGGCCGTGTTTTGCGCGCTGGCCCACCGGCATGTGTACTCGACAGCGAAGCGTTGAGCATTGCCTACGATTGGCCGATTCGTGTGGTGCAAGAAAGTCATGGTTGGCGTTTTGATGTGCTACATGAGGTAAATCATGTTAAAGCCTCTGCATAGTGCGCCTGTCTCGGCATCGGTCACACCTCGCGCCGCCAGTGCTGCTTTGGGGAGTGTGTTATTGCATGGTGGGGTGATTGCACTGTTGACTTGGGGTGTGCAACACACTCGGGTTCCGGCAGTGGCTATCACGCCAATGGTGGCACCCCTGACCGCACAATGGATTGAATTGTTGCCCGCACCGCCTGTTGCCGTTGCTGACACTGTTCCCACTCCAGCCGCGAATGCTGCCCCCTCACGTGCTGCGCCACCGGTGGTTAAGCGTTCAACACCCGCGCCAGCTGCAGCACCAGTGTCA
The DNA here is from genome assembly GCF_055136605.1 of Aquaspirillum sp. Classification (NCBI taxonomy): domain Bacteria; kingdom Pseudomonadati; phylum Pseudomonadota; class Betaproteobacteria; order Neisseriales; family Aquaspirillaceae; genus Aquaspirillum; species Aquaspirillum sp. The sequence goes on from NZ_JBSQVP010000011.1 coordinate 40,633, forward strand.
TCTACTGCACCTTCTGTTCGTGCACAGACTAAAACCGAGCCTGTGACCAAGACGGTTGCAGAATCGCCACCGGCTGCCTCGGCCGTCCCTGTGGTTGTGACAACTGAGTCATCCTCACGGCCGAGTCACTTTCAAGCACCACGTTTTGATTTGGCCTATTTAGACAATCCCCCACCGCGCTATCCACGGACTGCCCGCCAGATGGGATGGGAAGGCACCGTACTATTGCGGGTAAAAGTCAATTCACAGGGGCGTGCCGATGTGATTCGTCTTGCCCGCAGCAGTGGTTATTCCCCGTTGGATGAAGCTGCGCAAGAAGCGGTGGCGCGCTGGCGTTTTGAACCCGCCCGCGAGGGGGAACAGGCGGTGTCAGCATGGGCGGAAGTGCCGCTTGTGTTTCAATTGCACGCCAGTTAAAACCACACCATATCTGTCCACTGTGGCAAATCACTGCTGCTGGCGAAGCTCACCACTGAAACCGCAGCAAATGCACTGCCGCTGCCATCGGCATCGTAGTATAAGGTTCGCGTTTGGCTATCGAGCAGGTAGCGCGCTGGGCTGCTGGTGGTCAGTGAGGAGACGTTTTGCCAGTCTTGCTGGGTTGCGGCAATAAATACTTTGCTGCTTAACGCGAGTTGATCTTCACCGGCGCGAAAATCCATGAGGGTGGCGGTATCTCCGCTCGCTGCCGCGCGCGTGATTTCAAAGCGATCAGCCCCCGTTCCTCCGCCTAAGGTATCGCGCCCGCCACCGCCATCAAGAGTTTGTGTACCTTCACCAAAACGGATGTTATCGGCGTATGGGCTACCTATTAGATGTTCCACTTGCAATAGCACATCTTGAAATTCACCATGTTTAACCTGCCATAAGTGCGTGTCACCACTGGCTGTGATGGCAGTGCCCACGCCACTGTAGTTCACCTTATCGAGGCCGCTGCCGCCATCGACCATCTTATTGCCTAGGCCAAGGTAAACTTCATCATCACCACCACGCAGCATTACATTGTCTTGCCCTGCTTCGGTGTAAAAGAGGTTATTTTGATCATTGCCGATCAAAGTATCGTCATAGCGGCTACCGTTTATTGCTTGGATGTGGCGGAATAGGCTGACACCGCTTTCATTCCACACCACCCCCACGCTGTCGTTATCGGTTCCGAAAAATACGGTGCTGCCACTGGCGGAGGATTGCAATGAAAGGGTGTTGTTACCACTGCCGCCATCAATCCAATGAGATCCACGTTGTAAGGCAATCCGATCATCGCCTCCACCTGCTAAGACCGCTTGCCCCGTTTGGTTGAGTAAAACCAACTCAGCTGTGTCTTTGCCGATAAGCCACAGATCAGACTGCCAGCGGCCATCTAATAACTGTAAGGTGGTTGGCGGTGTGTCGGCCTGAAACCACTGTGTGGCCGTTTGGTAAGCCGGTTTCCCTTGGACGGTATAACCGCTGTCGCTGTTGTTAAAATTAACACTGGGTTGTGTTTCCCAATTCCACAGATGGATGCCTTGTAAGCCGCTGGTGTGAGTGGAAAATTGACTGAGTGCCGATAACATGCCTTGTAGAGCGGCTTGTTGTTCCTGCACATCAACGGTGGTGTTTTGTTCGTAGTCTTCCGGCTTGAGTGCTGCACCGTCGATGCTACGATAGCCTGCTTCGGTGATTAACACACGATGTCCGGTGGCGTTTTGCAGGGCACTGATTTGGGTTAAGGGTGCTATTTCCCCTCCTACACCAAGGTACCAGCTTTCCATGACTTGTGCTGCGTTAACCGCGTAACTCCCTGCGCTTACTGGATAGGCAGTCACGCTGGCAAAATCAAGCTGATCCCAAAAAGGTACATTCAGGGCGGCGCTCAAGGTGGAACTATAGGTGAGTTGTCCTTGATAGACTGCCCGAATCGCTTGGATGATGTCTGTCCACTGTGTTTGATAACGACTGATAGCCAAGGAGCTGAATTCTGTTCCTAACACAAACACATCCACCTGATTGGCTTGTGCCAATGTTGCTTGTTCAACAATCCAAGTGCGATAGGTCTGAAACCAAGCCTCGGGATCGGTTGGTGCAAAACGGCCACGCCAATCATCAGTTTGTGGGCTGAAATGCGGCTTATAGATGACTTCTACATTCGAATAGCGTTGTGTAGCTTGTAAGATTGTGGCGATATTCGCGGCTGATTCGGTGCGGCCATCGGCAACGATCGTGCTAGAAAAACGATCTTTGGTGTAAGCCGTTGCTACGATAGAGATGCTGTTAGCACCACTGGCGATCAATTCGCGTAGTGATTGTGCGGTATCTTGACTGGCAAAACGCCCATTCCACCATGAGGGTAGGGCAAAGCCTTGGCTAGTAAATGAAGTCATGGAGACAGTCTCGGTAAAGGCCAGACGAGCAAACGCCCCCGAGGTGGGGGCGTATGAGCAAACAACTGTGGTCAGCTTAGCGGGCTTTTACAAAATCTGCACCCATTTCGCGCCGGTAGTATTCATGGAAATGCTGCATTCCATCTTCGGTTGGCGATTGGTAAGGGCCGACTTCGGATTCACCACGTTGCCACAGGGCGCGGCGGCCTTCGTGCATCCGGTAGCAAATCTCATCATCTTCAACAGCGGTTTCAAAGTAAGCTGCTTTTTCTGCTGCGATAAAGTCAGGCTCAAACCACACGATTTCTTCTGGGTAGTAAAACTCAGTGATGACGGTGGTTTTTTCTGGGCCACGAGGAATCGCGACACTGACCACTAACACATGGGGATACCACTCCACCATTATGTTTGGATAATAGGTCAACCAGATTGCGCCAAACTCGGGTTGTTTTTCTTGGTACTGTTTGAGCACTTCTTGGTGCCACTGGCTGTAAACCTGACTGCCTGCCCGTGCCAGACGATTTTTCACGCCAACCGTTTGCACATGGTATTGTCGGCCCCATTCCCATTTCAACTCGCTGCAGTCAACGAAGTTGCCCAAACCAGGGTGGAACGGATCAACATGGTAGTCTTCTGAATACACCTCGATAAAGGTTTTCCAGTTGAAGTCGTATTCAGTGGTGACAGATTCTGAGTAGGCGTATTGATCAAAACTCAGATGTTGGGCGACACCTAGACTGGCTAAATCCTGTTGAATGTCGCGTTTTGCGTCAAACAACAAACCATTCCAAGAGACCAACTGTGTTTTACCCAGATTTAGACAAGGATTATCGGCGAAATGAGGTGCACCGACTAAAACGCCCTGATTATCATAAGTCCAACCGTGGATATTACAGGTGATAAGATCACCATTGCCGCGACCCTTATGGATGAGGGCTTGCCGATGTCGGCAGACATTCGACAATAGCTGCACACCGCTTTCTACTCGTTTGAGCATTTTGCCGTGATCCATCCACGCCAAAGTGTGATAGTCACCGATATTCGGCACCATCAGCTCATGTCCATAGTATTGCGGAGCGTTGCGGAACAAACGTTCTTGTTCCAATTGATAAATGGCCGGATCGAAGTAAACATCGACCGGAAGTTGCGTGGAGGAGGCGCGCAGAGTATGCGCGTTCGCCAGATCAGACATTATTCCCAATCCCCAATATCTGAAGAATCAAGACCAGCCGAATCTCGCTGAAACGAGTTTGCGGATACCTATTTCTTACTTAGCCAATTCAAAGTTGTGGTGTGAGTTGGCTTGAAAGCAAGGGGCCGGATTGTCGCCGTAAGCGTATGGAGATGCAAGCCTTTTGTGAAAAAAACTTGCTAAAAGTAGTTTTTCATCAAAGTTTTAGTAAAAAGCAGGTTAAATCGAGGGATTTTGCTCACATATCTTTAACATCCATGTCGTAAAGTTGGCTTTATCTTCTTGGCATGTCTGGTATCCTAGGCTGGTTGTGCCTTTGGCCTATCCGCCCCCTTTTTGGAGAAATCGATGTCTTCTGTGTTGGTGATTAACTGTGGTAGTTCCTCTCTGAAATTTGTTTTGTTAGACCCAGAAACCGGCGAGGTAGCATTAAAAGGTTTGGCTGAACGGCTGGGACAGCCGGGGGCACATGTGCTATTCAAGGGTGATGAGGGCTACGAATTCGATCTGCAGCAAGGGGCTCACAGTGAAGCCATGCAGGCCGTGTTGGCTGAATTGGACAAACGCGATTTGATGACCAAAGTGCGGGCTGTAGGACATCGTGTTGTTCACGGGGGAGAGCGTTTTCAAGGGGCTATCACCATTGACGATGACGTGTTAACGGCAATAGAGGCGTGTTCTACTTTGGCACCACTGCATAACCCTGCCAACTTAATTGGGATTCATGCGGCTCGCCAACATTTGCCTCACCTACCTCATGTGGCTGTTTTTGACACTGCTTTCCATCAAACCATGCCATCACATGCCTATTTATATGCAGTGCCGATGTCCTTGTATAAGGAACATGGTGTGCGTCGCTATGGCTTCCATGGCACCAGCCATCGCTATGTGTGCCAACGTACCGCTCAATGGTTACGCAAGCCAACCGATGAAATTTGTATGATCAGCGCGCACTTGGGTAACGGTTCGTCTGCTTGTGCGATTGTGGACGGCAAAAGTGTTGATACCACCATGGGCCTGACACCACTAGAAGGTTTGGTGATGGGAACGCGCTCGGGTGATATTGACCCAGGTATTTTGCCGTTCTTATGCGAAGTGTTGAAAACCGATGTGCAGGGTGTGAATGAACTGTTAAACCGCAAGAGTGGTTTGTTGGGGTTATCTGAGTTGAGCAACGATTGCCGAGAATTGTTAGAGGCAGAAGCACAAGGTCATCAGGGAGCTCACTTGGCATTGGAAGTGTTTGTTCATCGTTTAGCGAAAGCAATTGCCGGTTTGATGACCAATTTGCCACGGATTGATGCTGTGGTCTTTACGGGTGGCATTGGTGAAAATGCACCAAGTTTACGTGCTCGTACCTTACAGCGTTTGGGTTTATTTGGTTATCGTGTTGATGCCCAGGCCAATGCAGTGTGCGTGGGAGGTAAAGAGGGGCAAATCACAGCGGCTGGTAGTCCGTTGGCGCTGGCACTTGGCACGGATGAGGAACGCACGATTGCACGTGATACGTTAGCACTTTGCTAGTCGTTGAAAGCTTGTTGACCTGCGGCAGAGACGGTTAACCATTGTAGATGACAGTCCGCCATCGCCGTTTCTGTTTCCAATCGTTGTATATGGCAGCGCGTGGGTGATAACACACCTTCGCGTTGCGTTAAAAAGTCAATTAATTCAAATAGTTGCTTATCTTTTTGTAAGCCAATTTGTAAGGTAACGGTCGTGGTTTGCCACAGATCTTGTTTGTGTCGATCTGCTATTGAAAAACGAAGTTGCCAATTTGCTGAGATCACTTTTCTTTGTTCCAGCTTCTCTAATGTTTGTAAAAGAGAGACTCGGTTTTCTGTTTCGAATAAACGGCTATTTTTCAATTTGTATTTTTTTAGGGACATATTTTGCTTAGTCGAAACAGTAGTCTGTTGATACTGTTGTAACTGATTTTTTAAGTCATAGACTTTGTTATAACAGTAAAAAGCATAACCGGCGAAAAAAATCGACAGTACCATACAAAAAACCAACAACCTGATAGTATTTTTTGGTGGTAAATGTTGATTAATATCTTTGATGTTAAGTAAGAAATACATGGTCGCACTCGCAATAAAAAATCACTGACATTTTGTTATATCTTCAACATCGATAGTCAGTTTGAAAGCGGAATGATTTTTGACTTGATGACTTGTCCAATCTTGATCTACTCGTAGTGGTAGGGGCGATTGCTCAATAGCTGTTGGTAATCCTTGTTTTTTTAGCGAGCTAGTCACGGCTTGTGTCCATACCATTGCATGATGTGGAGTAATATCAGTGATAGTGTCAAGGTCGAGAGTGATTTTTAACTGCGATGTTTTTTCCGTAATCTCATATTGCCAAGTGTAGTGTTTGATTTTTAATGGCCATGCTTTTTTGATCGTCTTTTCAATAATATTAAAACACTTTTCTGGTGGCCTAATAGAGTCGAATTGTTGTAATCTTCTTAACACCTGATTTTGCTGTTGCTGTTTAGCCTTTTGCCTTTCAGCTGTAATGAATTGCTGTTTTTGTAACGCAATCGCTTTTGTAAGTTCTTGCTCTTGTTGGTACAAAAAGCCAAAGCTAGAAATAGATAAGATACTGATAAATAATGTGAGCCAGATGCCTCTATTGCCTCTCTTTATAGCCTGACGATTAAAAAACATCTTGCGTAAATCAGGTAAAGGATAACTATTGATTTTTTTGATGGCTGGATTGAATAAAATGACTATCTCGGCTTTTGATGTAATGGTCAGTATCTTGTTTGTTTGTCCAGTGGACTTTTGCCAGTTATCAATCTCCTGTGTTAACCATTCTGGTTCTTGTTGTAAGTATAAATCTCTCTTCGCTTTCAAGAGGCCATCTTGATAAGTGTAGAAGTGTAATAGTCTCTCGGCTTGATAGCAAATATCGGTATGTTTTGAATTTTTTAGAATCGTATTGGTAAATAAATCGAAGATATTGATAACCTTTGATACCTCAATCCCTACCTCGCTTGCTACTGTAAATATTTTTTCGATCAACTCGTCTTTTTTAATACTATAACAGAACAAATGCTCTCCTTTTAATTGATAGATAGTATCATCTTGTTTTTGAGCATGTCGAAGCCGATATAGTACTCTTTTTTGATCAATGACACTCATTTTAGGCAGTTGTTCTACCTTGCAATCGATTAGCGTGCTACTTAATACAAAGTAAAAAATTGTTCTTTTATTGTTTTGTAGTAGATTCTCCCAATCGTTGAGCCAGTTAGATTGTTGCTGGTTATTTATTGATAAAGCGGCTATTTGATCAATCTTACTGCTGTTTCCTTGAAAAAAGAAGGTTTCTATCTGATGGGGTTCAATAAAAACAATCGCTTTTTTCATTTTTATTGTCCTAATTGGCCACCAAGTTCATATAATGGGCCAAGTGTTGCTACAATGAAAAAAGCGAGTATTGAACCAATCAATAATGTTAAACAGGGCTCGATAAGTTTTTGTATCTTTTGTAGTCGTCGATTAGCTTTTTGACGGTAAAATTCAGAAATGTAATCCAAACAAGGGATGATCCGACCTGTTTTTTCTGCGTTATAAATTAGAGAAACGACAACCTTCGGTAGCAACTGTGACTGGTTTAAAGCGTGATGAAAAGAAAATCCTTGCTCTATCTTCTTATAAATAGAATCAATCTGCTGTTCAGCAAATTTATTTTTACTGATGTGAAAATTGGTAGTAAGAGACTGCTATCTTTTTGTAACCAGTCGGCTATGGTAATTAGTATCATGGTTGTTGTAGGGAGTTCCTGATCTAAGCTTAATAAGAAACTCGCTAATTCTGGCAACATCCAATAACTTAAAAAAATTACAGCGCCCAATCCAACTGACACAGTAAACAATGGATATAACATTGCTTGTTTTATGATTTCTTGATTGGCTTTTTGTTCTTCTAAATATGAATAAGCATATTTTATGCTTGAAATAAGACTGCCACTGTTCTCACCAATTCTGATAAATTCTTTAACCATAGGTGAGAAAACTTCGTTATTGCTTAATGCCTGATGTAATGGTTTACCTTGTTCCAAGCCAATGAGCACCGCTTGCAAAGCATGTTTTCGAATAAGGGTTTCACTAGATTCAATTAGACTTTCTACTGAGGATACAACAGTAATGCCAGACTCTAGTAAGAGTAGCCATTCAAATAGCAACTGAATTTGCTGTTCGATTTTGATTTTTTTATTAAAAGAAAATCTGTTTTCTATACTTTCACTTTTTATTGCATACTCAATCAGAAAAAGATTGCGTGATTTTAATGATTTTTCTAACTCCGCAACACTTTCTACCTGAATACATCCGGTGTGGATTCTTTGATGGTTATCGATAGACCTATAGTAGTAGTTTTTCATGATTTCCCCTATTTAAACAGAGGTGATTTTTTCGTCTAAAAGACCAATCTCTATTTTTCTTCTTATATCTTGCTCGATTGAGAAATAGTTTTCTTGGTTTAGAAGTGTCGTTTCTATTTTTAATAAAGATTCTTTGTTTGAGATGGCAAATGCAATATCTTTGTCTAAAGAGATCACTTCTGCAATAACTATTCTGCCTAATGTCCGAGACCCCTGGCAGATTGGACAAATAGAGCACTTTTCTTTAATGCATCCGCATGATTTTTTGACTAATTTTTGCGAAATTACCCCTATTAAATTCATTGCAATCAGTTCATGGCTAATACCAAGATCCATGAGTCGTGCAACAACGCCCAATCCAGAATTAGCATGTAAGGTTGCATATACCTGATGGCCTGTCATTGCTGCTCTGATTGCCATGGTAGCAGTATCAGTATCCCGAATCTCACCCACTAAAATAACATCTGGGTCTTGTCTCAATAAAGATTTGATACCATCTGAAAAAGAAATTTTACTGTTATCTGTCAATGATGTTTGTCTGATCATAGGCATGATATATTCGACTGGCTCTTCTAAAGTCATGATGTTTATTTTTGGGCTATTTATCTGTTGTAATAAACTATATAAGGTTGTTGTTTTTCCGCTGCCTGTTGCCCCTGTAACAATAATTAAACCTTGTTGTTGCTGCGTAATCTTACTAATAATTTTCAAATGTTCAGGTAAAAAACCAAGTTTTTCTAACTGGAAAATATTGTCGCTAAAATTAAGAATACGAATCACAATATTTTCACCAAATAGAGTGGGATGAACTGAGACACGAAAGTCCATTTTCTTGCCAAAAATATCGGCACTGAAACGACCATCTTGTGCTTTTCGGTTATCGCTGATGTCTAAATTTGCTAAGAATTTTATTTTTCCTAGAAGAGTAGGCCATTTCTTTTGATGAATAAGGGCTATTTCTTGTAGCTCGCCATCTATTCTCCAGCAGAGC
>NZ_JBSQVP010000012.1:0-46893 GCF_055136605.1 Aquaspirillum sp.
CACCAAACGATGCAACAACAAAAAAAGTGGCCGTAAATCCGGCCACTTTTCCCATCCAACATCTCTCTCATCAAGACGCTTTAATTTGTAACAAGGCCTCAACCCCTGCTTGATCCCACGTCCCCTGCCGGACTTTAAGATACGCCACGTCTTCAGCCGCAATCACCACCGCCTCACACACCCCCTCAAAACGCGCCAACTGCGCTGACAAAGCCGCCGCATTCCCTTGCCAATGACGCGCAATAAAATCAGGATCGATATGATACAACTGAGTTCGCACTGCAGGCGGCGGCGTCATACGGATAGCAAGTAACAACCAAATCACCATCAATACCGCACAAAACGCAAACGTCCCACTGCTGCCATACCAACCATATAACGCCCCCCCGACACTGGCCCCGACAAACAAGCCCAACGATTGACCCGTGTTATATACACCAATCGCCGTTCCCTTTGCCTCGGCAGGGGCAATTTTAGACACCAAAGAGGGTAAAGTCGCTTCTAAGATATTGAAAGCAATAAAATATAATGCCAACGCCGCCACAATCGCCGCAAAGCTATCTAACCACAACGCCATACTGATTTGTGCAATACACATCAAACTAATGGCAAACACAAAAACCTGTTTCAAACGGTGCTTTTTTTCACCGTAGATAATTGCCGGCACCATCAACACAAAACCCAACACCACCACAGGCAAATAGACTTGCCAATGATGGTCATGATCTAAACCACCGGTTTTCGTTAACAAAAACGGAATCACTACAAACATCGCCATTTGTGCCGCATGTAGCGCAAAAATTCCAAAGTTCAGACGCAACAACTCACGATTGCGCAACACAGCAGGTAAGCGTGCAGGAGAGGCTTCGGCATCAGAATGAAAACGGGTCGCCACTGGATTAGGAATAATCCAATACACCCCAAGCAGCGCAAACACACACAACACCGCTGTCAGCAGAAAAATACCGGGGACGCCAATATAGCGGGTGAGCAACGGGCCCAATACCAAACTAAAGGCAAACGTCAGGCCAATCGTCATCCCAATCATTGCCATAGCGCGGGTACGGTTTTCTTCACGGGTCAGATCAGCCAATAACGCAGTAATCACGGCTGAAATCGCCCCTGCCCCTTGAATCACGCGCCCCACTGTCAACCACACCACATCCGGCGCCCATGCAGCAATTAAGCTGCCGATGGCAAACAGGATTAAACCGAGATAAATCAGCGGTTTGCGGCCAATATGATCCGACCACATCCCAAAGGGCAATTGCAACAAAGCTTGGGTCAGGCCATAGCTGCCTAATGCCAGCCCGATCCACAGCGGTTCATCACCGCCCGGAAGGGTGTGGGCATATAAGGCAAACACCGGCAAAATCAAAAACATCCCTAACATACGCAGGGCGTATAAGCCTGCGAGTCCTAGACTGGCGCGCAGTTCAAGTGCGGTCATGCGATTGATCGTTCCATAAAAAGAGAAAGCCACCACCAAAGGTGGTGTGCTTTCGTGGTGGGTTATCACCGTTTCCTTGTGGCTTACGACACAGCTAATACCCGTTGACGGCGGCTTTCAGCCAACACCATGCCGCTGGCCACCGAGACATTTAGACTTTCAACAGAGCCAAACATCGGAATCGATACCAGTACATCACAGGTTTCACGCGTCAGCCGGCGCATTCCTTCGCCTTCAGCCCCCATCACCCAAGCCAATGGGCCGGTATGTTGGAAATGGAATAAATCGGTGTTCGCTTCCATTGCTGTACCAGCAATCCACACGCCAGCCTCTTTTAGCTCGCGCAAAGTACGCGCCAAGTTGGTCACTGTGATATATGGCACGACTTCCGCTGCGCCACATGCCACCTTACTCACCGTGGCATTCAGCCCAGCTGAACGATCTTTTGGCGCAATCACGGCATGAGCGCCCATTGCATCGGCAACACGCAAACACGCCCCCAGATTATGAGGATCGGTCACCCCATCTAATACCAATAACAACGGCGCTTCTTGCAAGTTTTCCAACACATCGTCCAAAGTCAAGTAATGGCGACGAGGATCAATCTGTGCGACAACACCTTGATGACGTGCATGGCCAGTCATGCCATCTAAACGCGCATTATCGAGGTAATGCAACCGCACCCCAGCCCGTTCCGCTTGTGCAATTGTTTCCTGCATTCGGCTATCGTGACGACCATTGGCACAATAGAGTTCAATAATACTGTCTGGGTTTTGAAATAAACGGGCATTCACTGCATGAAAGCCGTGAATCAGTTGAGTGGGACGAGACACAGAGCAACTTTCTTTGATATGCGCGAGTGGGCATTGTCCCCAAACTCGCGCCAGCACAGGATTAGTGCGGATGATGAGCAACAACAGTGGAATGCAATAGCTTATCGGTGTAGGCAATGGCTGCCGCCGAGAGTAAGAAAGCTAAATGCAAGAACAGCTGCCATTTTATCGTATGCTCATCCAAGCGAGAAGCATTGATAAAGGTTTGCAATAAGTGAATGGAAGAGATTGAAATAATCGCCATCGACAATTTGACTTTTAATACCGAGGCGTTCACATGATCTAACCATTCTGGTTGATCGGGATGGTTATCCACCCTCAACCGTGACACAAAGGTTTCATAGCCCCCCACGGTAACCATCAACAACAGATTGGCAATCATCACCACATCAATCAATGCTAATACGGTTAGCATGATTTCAGTTTCAGTGAGTACGTTAAGCTGTGTTAACAGGTGATAAAGCTGGCTGAGAAATTTCCAAGCGTATACCCCTTGCACCACAATCAAACCCAAATAAATTGGCAGTTGTAACCAACGACTCCAAAAAATCAGAGCGGCGACTTTCCCTTTCACCCCTTCTTGCCGGTACACGGGGATAGCGGAAGCGGTATGTTGTCCTTCGGATGGTGTCATGCTGAATTCCTGATGATGAAACAAAATCGATTACAAGCCTAATCGCTGGCAGATAGTAGAGACAGTGCCTGCCTGATTCAAGGTATAAAAATGCAAACCCGGTGCCCCTTGGCTGAGTAAACGATCACACAGTGCGCTGATGACATCCAAGCCTAAAGCACGAATCGAAGCCGTATCATCGGCATACGATTGCAATTTCAAGCGCAGCCAACGCGGAATCTCTGCCCCGCAGGTGTCGGAGAAGCGAGCTAATTGACTGAAGTTATTGATTGGCATAATCCCCGGCACAATCGGGATATTCACACCCAGCGCTTGCACTTCATCAACAAAGGCAAAGTAAGCATCGGCATTAAAAAAGTATTGGGTAATCGCAGAATCCGCCCCAGCCTCGACTTTACGCACAAAATTGCGAATATCGGCATGGGCGGTGGTTGCTTGCGGGTGATATTCAGGATAAGCCGCCACTTCAATATGGAAGTGGGCACCATGCTGTTCACGAATAAAACTGACTAATTCATTTGCATAGCGAAACTCGCCAAACGTCCCCATTCCTGAGGGAATATCACCCCGCAATGCCACAATATGGCGGATGCCATGCTGACGATACTCTTGCAAGATGGCACTGATATTTTCACGCGTGGAACCAATACAAGACAAATGGGGCGCGGCAGCCAAACCTTCGCTACGAATATCTAACACAGCAGCCAAGGTCCCATCACGCGTAGTACCACCCGCACCAAAGGTGACAGAGAAAAAAGCCGGTTGAAACTGTGCCAGCTGTTGCCGTGTGGTGCGAAGTTTGGTCATCCCCTCAGGGGTTTTGGGCGGAAAAAATTCAAAACTGATAGTTGGTTTGGTTTGGCTCATCAATATATCCCCCGACAGCGATTTGATTAAAAAAAGACAGCGCCGAGGCGCTGTCTCTGTTAGATGCAGCTCATGGTTTAGTAGCGGTAGTGCGCTGCTTTGTATGGGCCTTGTTTTTCTACGCCGATATAACGCGCTTGTTCATCTGACAATTCGGTCAATTCGGCACCGATTCGTTCCAGATGTAAGCGGGCGACTTTTTCATCCAAGTGTTTTGGCAGGATATACACTTGATTGGCGTATTGTTGACCATTGGTAAACAACTCGACTTGTGCCAACACTTGGTTGGTAAAGCTATTGGACATCACAAACGAAGGGTGACCCGTGGCACATCCTAGATTAACCAAGCGGCCCTCAGCCAACAAAATCACACGTTTGCCATCTGGGAAGATGATGTGATCGACCTGCGGCTTAATGTTTTCCCACTGATATTGACGCAACGAGGCGACTTCAATTTCGCTGTCAAAGTGGCCGATGTTGCAAACAATAGCGTTGTGACGCATGTTTTTCATGTGATCGTGCGTAATCACCGACACATTACCGGTGGCAGTCACAAAAATATCGGCCTTGTCGCAGACATCATCCATCCGCACCACACGATAGCCTTCCATCGCTGCTTGCAACGCGCAAATAGGATCAATCTCTGTCACCCACACCGTAGCACCCAAGCCACGCAGCGATTGAGCACATCCTTTACCCACATCACCGTAGCCTAATACCACGGCAACCTTACCGGCAATCATCACATCGGTTGCACGTTTAATGCCATCAACCAACGATTCACGGCAACCATATAAGTTGTCGAATTTTGTCTTGGTCACTGAGTCATTGACGTTAATCGCTGGGAATGGCAATTCGCCACGCTCGGCCATCTGGTAGAGACGATGTACGCCGGTGGTGGTTTCTTCGGTCACGCCTTGAATATGTTGCAGACGCTTAGAGTACCAATGTGGATCTTGATCTAAATGGCGGGCAATCGCGGCAAACAGCGCGGTTTCTTCTTCGTTGGTGGGATGCGAAATCACGCTGCGGTCGTGTTCGGCCTTGCTGCCCAAAATCAACAACAGCGTTGCATCACCACCATCATCCAAAATCATATTGGCGGGTTGGTTTTCTGGCCATTCAAAAATGCGGTGGGAATATTCCCAGTACTCGTCTAAAGTCTCACCCTTGACGGCAAAGACAGGTACACCAGAGGCAGCAATCGCAGCAGCCGCATGATCTTGGGTGGAAAAGATATTGCATGATGCCCAGCGCACTTCCGCACCCAAGGCAGTTAAGGTTTCAATCAAAACAGCGGTCTGCACTGTCATGTGCAAAGAACCGGCGATACGCGCACCACGCAGGGGTTGTTGGTGACGGTATTCTTCACGCACCGCCATCAAACCTGGCATTTCGGTTTCGGCAATATTGAGTTCTTTACGACCCCAATCAGCCAAGGACATATCAGCAACAACATAATCTTTATCAGCCACAGCGTTCATGAACACTCCATAGAGGCGGTGGCCGGAGGGATGCGGTTCACCCGCAACCCGTACCGGCACGGATTGATGGGTGAGCGCCGTTAAAGATGCCGGGCCTGGGAGGAAACTGTCCTCTCGCAGCGCTCCCCGGCGAAGGGAAGAAAGCCAATTATACGTTAAACATCAGCCAACTCACACCGTGCAACCGTCAATTACAAACCTGCATCAGCGCGCAAAGCAGCGGCTTTGTCGGTCGCTTCCCAAGAGAATTCAGGCTCTTCACGACCGAAGTGACCATAAGCAGCAGTCTTGCCATAAATCGGACGCAGTAAGTCCAACATCTGCACAATGCCTTTTGGCCGTAAATCAAAATGTTTTTTCACTAATTCCACAATCAATTCATTTGGTACTACATTGGTTCCAAACGTATCCACCGAGATCGAAGTTGGCTTCGCCACACCAATCGCGTAAGAAACTTGAATTTGGCACTGACGCGCTAAACCTGCGGCAACAATGTTTTTAGCCACATAACGACCTGCATAAGCAGCAGAACGATCCACTTTTGACGGATCTTTACCAGAGAAGGCGCCACCACCATGTGGCGCTGCACCACCATAGGTATCCACAATAATTTTGCGGCCAGTCAAACCACAATCCCCCATCGGGCCACCAATCACAAAACGGCCAGTCGGGTTAATCAAGTATTTGGTTTCGGCAGTCAACATATGAGCCGGCAAAACCGGCTTGATAATCTCTTCAATCACCGCTTCAGTCAGCGTTTCTTGTGTGATCTCAGGGGCATGTTGCGTTGACAACACCACAGTATCAATCCGCTTTGGCAAACCAGTTGCACTATCGTACACGCAAGTAATTTGCGACTTGGCATCAGGACGCAACCACGGCAGACGGCCATCTTTACGCAACTCGGCCTGACGTTGTACTAAACGGTGTGCATAGTAGATTGGGAAGGGCATTAGGCTTGGCGTTTCATCGCAAGCATAACCAAACATCAAACCTTGGTCGCCAGCACCTTGTTCCAAATCCAGCCCCTGCCCTTCGTTCACCCCCTGGGCAATATCTGGAGATTGTTTGTCATAGGCAACCAACACCGCACAACCACGATAGTCAAAGCCTAAATCCGAACGGTCATAACCAATGCGTTTGATGGTATCGCGAGCCACTTGGATGTAATCGACATTCGCGTGGGTGGTAATCTCACCCGCTAACACCACCAAACCGGTGTTGACCAACGTTTCAGCTGCCACGCGGGCATACTTGTCTTGGCTCAAAATGGCATCCAAGATCGCATCTGAAATTTGATCTGCCACCTTATCCGGATGGCCTTCGGACACGGATTCCGAAGTAAACAGGTATTCACTCATGTGTTTTTGCGAGACACCCTGTTACAAGAACAAGGGGGGATAGCTTAGCGTGGATGACGCTCCGTGCTCGCAGACTCCTTTCTGAAAAACGCTACCCTAAAACCTGACCTATCGCAGATGGCAACCAACTGACACTAGGCCAGACCTAAAAAACCGCTAAAATGCGCGGCACTGTTGATCCCTCGCCGAAAGGCCAACTGTGCGTGCTCGCCTTGCCCAATTTCTGATTACTGCTTTGTCTTATCTTCCGTTGCCACAGGTGCAAGTCATCGGTCGTTGTTTGGCTCGTCTTGCTGCGGGATTCTCCCCACGTTTTCGGCAACGCATTCAAGACAATCTTCACCACAGCAAAATCGCCGCAAGTTATCAGTCTGAAGCCAAATTGGTCAAACAAAGTATTGACCACATCGGGATGGGTGCAGCAGAACTCAGCATCGCGTGGTGCCGTACACCAGACGACATTATGCGCCTAGTACAAGCTTGTGAAGGTTGGGAACATATTGAGGCTGCACAAGCCCGTGGTGAAGGTTTGTTATTGGTGACACCTCATCTTGGTAATTATGACATTGCTGGGCGTTATGTTTCACAGCGCCTGTCCTGCCCATTAACCGCGATGTACCGTCCGCCAAAGTTAGCGTGGTTAGAACCCGTCATGAATCAAGGCCGTGTACGGGACAAGGGAAAAACAGCCCCGGCCACCCCAGCAGGGGTACGGCAAATTATGAAGGCTCTGCGCGCAGGCGAAGCAACCGTGATTCTACCGGATCAAGTGCCCAGTCAAGGTGATGGTGTTTGGGCACCATTTTTTGGTCGGCCAGCCTACACCATGACACTGGTGCCACGCCTAGCCACCATGAAGGGTGTGACTACCCTGTTTTTCTATGGCCACCGCTTGCCAAAAGGGCAAGGATTTATCATTAAAATCCGTCCCTTGCAAACACCTTTCACCGGCGATAAAGAACATGATGTCGCTTTGATGAATCAAATGGTGGAAAGTGTCATTTGCGAAGCGCCAGAACAATATTTATGGAGTTACAACCGTTACAAAAAACCCGCTGGCGTCCAACCACCCTCCTCTGCTTGTTAATTATTAAGAGACTCTTTTATGCGTTTTGCCATTTTTTTGTTATGGCTGCTACATCATTTGCCACTCAGTGTATTAAATTTATTTGCATGGCCAATTGGCAAACTGGCTTATTTACTGGCCAAAGAAAGAAGGCAGGTCGGTTTAATCAATTTACGCTTGTGTTTTCCTGACTGGAGCGAAACCAAACGGCGCGACATTATCCGGCAACATTTTCATGCAATGGCGAGAATGTTACTTGAGTATGGGATTATGTGGTATGCCACACCACAGCGCTTACAACGCCTAGTTAAAATTCACAACCTAGATTATCTAAAACAATATGAACAAGAAAATGTGATTATTTTATACCCACACTTTGTTGGATTTGAAATGTGTGTATATCGTTTGAATTTAGAAAAAGCCTTAGTCAGTGTCTATTCAAACCAAAAAAACCCAATACTCAATCAACAGATTTATCAGGGAAGAATGCGTTTTGATAATGCTAAAATTGTCTCTCGGCAAGAAGGGCTACGTTCAATTATTAAAGCCATGAAAGACCATACTCCATTTGTTTATTTGCCTGATCAGGACTTTGGCCCAAAAGACTCTATTTTTGTTCCATTCTTTGGTGTTGAAGCAGCCACGATCACTGGGTTATCTCGTATTGCAAAGTTATCTAAAGCCAAAGTGATTCCAGCCATTCCCACTCGAGTAGGCAATCACTACGAGTTAACGTTCTACCCTGCGTGGGAGAATTTTCCAACAGAAGACATTACAGCTGATACTCGTCGCATGAATGCTTTTATTGAAGAGCGAATTTTAGAGCAGCCCGAGCAATATTTCTGGCTACACAAACGCTTTAAAACCCGACCTGAAGGTCAAGCACGGTTCTACAACTAAAAAAAGCCCCACTATCGTGGGGCTTTTTATTTCAGACTGTTTTATTGCCAAGCAGGTTTACGCCACCGCCAAAAATAACGAACAACAAATCCGGGGAAGGCTAAAACCAAAAACAGAGATAAAGTTGTGGCATAGAATTGCCATTTTTGCGGATGGATAGGCGCTGTTTTCGACTCTAACCACAACGCGAAAGCCCCCACCACCCCATACCACAACAACAACTCCAGCAGTTGCCACGCAAAATGTTTCTTACCTTTTTGCAGTGGCACAGGTATCAGCAAGAACACACGCTCTGAGACAAATGGCAAGTTAGCCGTTACCAATGCAACCAATAATAGCGCCAAGACTTGCCATTCCATACTTCAGATCCTTATGCCCCAGCAACCACTGACAGGGATTGTTTCATTGCATCAACACACAAGGTCAACAGGCTGTCTGGCACCACACCCAACACCAGCAGAGCCACCGCATTCAGACTCAACACCAGTTTCATTTCTGGGCGTGCAGCAGGAACAGGTTCATCGTTAGGCTCATCAAAATACATGCATTTCACAACACGCAAGTAGTAGAACGCACCCACCAACGAGAACACCACACCAACCACTGCTAACCAAACTAAACCTACGTCAACCGCCGCTTTTAAAACTGCAAACTTGGCGTAGAAACCTGCCAGAGGCGGGATACCAGCCATCGAGAACATGGTGAACAACATTAACAGCGCGTACCAACTGTTCTTTTGGTTCAGACCTTTGAGGTCGTCTAAAGTTTCACAATCGAAACCAGCGCGCGACAGCAATAACAAAATACCGAAGCCAGCCAGCGACATTAAGACATAAACCAAGATGTAGAACAGTGCTGCGGTGTAACCTGCTTCTGTACCAGCCAAAATACCAACCAACAGGAAACCCATGTGCGAAACAGTTGAGTACGCAAACATACGTTTCAGATTGGTTTGAGCAATAGCAGTAATATTACCCAGCGCCATCGACAACACAGCCAACACCACCAACATCATTTGCCAATCGGCCACTGCAGCACCCAAGCCTTGGGCCAAAATACGCCACACAAACACCATCGCAGCGATTTTAGGGGCAGCACCAATCATCAAGGTGATCGCCGTTGGCGAGCCGTGGTAAACGTCAGGCACCCACATGTGGAACGGCACTGCACCCAATTTAAAGGCCAAGCCTGCCACCACAAACACAATCCCAAACACCACCAACATACTGTTCGCTTGGCCAGAAGCAATGTCATTTGCCACTTCAACCAAGAACAAGCTGCCAGTTGCGCCGTAGAGCATCGACATGCCGTACAGCAACATGCCGGAGGCCAAAGCACCCAACACGAAATACTTCATCGCGGCTTCTAGTGCTGGGGTGGAGTCACGTTTCAGCGCAATCAGCGCGTACAAGGCCAAAGACAACAGTTCCAAGCCAATGTACAGCGTGAGGAAATGGCTGGACGACACCATCACCATCATGCCCAACAGACTAAACAAGGTCAGCGTGTAGTATTCACCCTTAAAGATGCCGTGGTTAGCTGCATATTGACGGGTGTAAACCAAAGTCACGGCCACCGCAATATACAAACCAATTTTGGCAAGATCAGAAACCGGATCATCAACAAACATGCCGCTGAAGGTCGTTTCTGGATAAGGTACCCAAGTAGTCAAAGTCAGCACAGCACAGCCCAACAGGGTGAGCAATGTCAACCCGTAGGTAATTCCCCGCTTGGCATCAGACAGAAACAAGTCCAGTACCAAGATGACGGATAAAGCCGTGAGGAGAAAAATCTCGGGCAATGCCGGCATCAGATTCAAATCAGCCCAACTCATCTAATTCTTTCCTTATGAACAGCACTGCCTTACAGCTTAGATTGAGCAACATGCGCGATCAGGTCATTAACCGATACATGCATAACCTTGACGAACATCTCGGGATACAAGCCCATGCCAAGCACCATCACAGCCAAGATAGCCAAGATCAGGAACTCACGCTTGTTCACATCTTCCATTTCAGCAACATGACTGTTCGCCACATCACCAAACACCACTCGCTTATACATCCATAAGGTGTAAGCAGCGCCGAAGATCAGGGTAGTGGCCGCAGCGAAGGCTGCCCAGAAGTTCACTTGTAATGCGCCCATGATCACCATGAACTCACCGACGAAACCAGAGGTTGCAGGTAAACCCGAGTTCGCCATCGCAAACAACAGGAAGAATGCGGCAAAGATTGGCATCCGGTTTACAACACCGCCATAGTCAGCAATGTTCCGTGTATGCAGACGGTCGTACATCACGCCGATACACATAAACATGGCAGCCGAGACAAAACCGTGAGAGACCATCTGCACAATCGCGCCTTCGATCGCCCATGGGTTGAGCTCATTACCAGCAAACAAGAACAAACCTAACGTGACAAAACCCATGTGAGAAATGGAGGAGTAAGCCACCAATTTCTTCATATCGGTTTGCACCAACGCAACCAGACCGATGTAAACCACCGCCACCAACGACAAGGCTACCATCAACCACGCTAATTCACGCGACGCATCAGGCACAATCGGCAACACAAAACGTAAGAAGCCATAAGCACCAATTTTCAGCGTGATTGCCGCCAGCACCATCGAGCCACCTGTCGGTGCTTCAACGTGAGCATCGGGCAACCAAGTGTGCACAGGCCACATTGGTACCTTCACTGCAAAAGACATAAAGAAGGCAATGAAGATCAGGATTTGTGCAGTTAATGGCAGTGGCAGGGTGTGATACTTGAGAATTTCAAAGCTATAGCCAGCTTGGAAGTACAAGTAAATGAACGCCACCAACATTAACAACGAGCCCAACAGCGTGTAGAGGAAGAATTTAATCGATGCATACACACGACGTGGGCCGCCCCAGACACCGATGATCAGATACATCGGGATCAGCATGGCTTCGAAGAAGACGTAGAACAGCACAGCATCAAGGGCAGCAAAAGCACCATTGATCAGGCCAGACATCACTAAGAAAGCAGCCATATACTGGGCGACACGCTTTTCGATCACCTGCCATCCAGCTAATACCACTAATAAGGTGGTAAAGCTGTTGAGGATCACAAACAGCATCGAAATGCCGTCAACACCAAGGTGATAATTGATGTTTAAGCTAGCAATCCAAGAAAACTTCTCTTCGAATTGCATCCCGCCATGTAGCGTATCAAATTGAGTATAAAGGGGCAGCGTGACAAGGAAGCCCAAGGCAGCCCCCGCCAACGCGAGGAGACGTGCCATATTGGCATTCTTGTCCCCACCCGTCGCTATCACCAGCAATCCGGCCACAATAGGTGTCCAGATTGCCAGACTTAACAGATTTTCAACCATAAGCCCAACCTAACAGTTTCGAGATATTTGTTGTCGTTGTTCAGCGTGCAATGACACCAGAGAGCCAAAGGGTCATCAAACCGAGAACTCCAATAATCATTGCTGTTGCGTAACTGTAGATGAAGCCGGATTGCAGCTTGCGGGTCACGCGGGAGAACAGCCCTACCAGCTTTGCCGAACCATTCACTACCAAGCCATCAATCAGCGCTTGATCACCCACTTTCCAGAAGCCAGTCCCTAACAGGCGTGAACCTTTGGCAAAGAGAGCAAAGTAAATGTCATCAAGATAGTATTTGTTTTCCAACAGCGTATAGATTGGGCCAGACATTCTCTTGATCGCAGCAGGAATCTGTGGTGCCTTCATATAGAAGAACCATGCCGTTACCACACCTGCCAACGCTAACCAGAATGGTAAAGTTTGCAAGGCATGAGCGGTCATTGCTGCCGCACCGTGGAAATGCTCTGCCATGGTTGCCATCGCTGGGTGAGCTTCATGATCGATGTAGATGATACCTTTGAAGAAATCACCGTAGAGCATCGGCTCAATTGCGATGTAACCAATAACAACCGAAGGAATCGCCAACAAGACCAGTGGCAGCGTTACCACCCATGGGCTTTCGTGTGGTTTGTCATTCGGGCCTAAACCGTGATGATGGTCGTGGTCATCGTGTGCATCATGATGATGGTCATCATGTTGTACTTTCATCCAACGCTCTTCACCATGGAACACCAAGAAGTAAAGACGGAAGCTATAGAAAGCAGTAATGAAGACGCCTGCAACCACCGCGAAGTAAGCAAAACCGCTACCTGCCAAGTTGGATGCATGGACAGCTTCAATAATCGAGTCTTTCGAGTAGAAACCAGCAAAGAATGGGGTACCAATCAGTGCCAAAGAACCAATCAAGCTCGTGATCCAAGTAATCGGCATGTATTTGCGCAGACCACCCATATTACGCATATCTTGGTCGTGGTGCATACCAATGATGACCGAGCCTGCCGCTAAGAACAGCAACGCTTTGAAGAATGCATGAGTCATCAGGTGGAACACTGCCACATTGTAGGCCGACACACCCAGAGCCACAGTCATATAACCGAGCTGAGACAGAGTGGAATAAGCCACGACGCGCTTGATGTCATTTTGTACGATGCCCAAGAAACCCATGAACAACGCGGTGATCGAACCTGCCACCAACACCACCGACAAGGCAGTATCAGACAATTCGAACAGTGGTGACATACGAGATACCATAAAGATACCAGCGGTCACCATCGTAGCAGCGTGAATCAGCGCGGAAATCGGTGTTGGACCTTCCATCGAGTCGGGTAACCACACATGCAGAGGGAACTGCGCCGACTTACCCATGGCACCAATAAACAGAAGAATACAGGTGACGGTCATCAACGACCAAGTTGAACCCGGAATCAGTTCAATGGTGGCGTCTTTTAGTGCAGGTGCAGCAGCGAACACATCGGTGTAGTTCAACGAACCACCGAAGTGATACAACACCATACCAATCCCTAACGCAAAACCAAAGTCACCAACACGGTTAACCAAGAACGCTTTTAAGTTGGCAAAAATGGCTGTTGGTTTTTTAAACCAGAAACCAATCAACAGATACGACACCAAACCAACAGCTTCCCAGCCGAAGAACAGCTGTACGAAGTTGTTAGACATCACCAACATCAACATCGAGAAGGTGAACAGTGAGATGTAACTGAAGAAACGCTGATAGCCAGGATCTTCCGACATGTAACCGATGGTGTAGATATGCACCATCAGCGACACCGAAGTCACGACGACCATCATCATGGCAGTTAAATTATCGACCAAAAACCCGACCGAATATTCGATGCCGTTGACGGTTAACCAAGTGTAAATGTTACCGTTGAATGGCTCACCACCATTCAACAGATAGTTTAGGGTGTATGCAGAACCGATGGCAGACACCATCACCCCTGCAATGGTCGCGACGTGCGCCGCACGACGACCAATCGCCCAACCAAATAAGCCTGCTAAAGCCGAGCCGAGCAAAGGCGCTAGCGCGATTAGCAGATATAAGCTCTTCATCTCCATGATTTCTGTGCTTCTCTTTCGTTCGGTTCGCGTCAGCCTTTGAGGCTGCCCAGGTCTTCGACACTGATGGTACGCAGGTTACGGAACAGGCCAACCATAATAGCCAAACCAATCGCTGATTCAGCGGCTGCCACGGTCAGGATAAAGAAGACAAAAATCTGCCCACCCGTATCGGAGAGGTATTTAGAAAACGCGATAAAGTTGTAATTCACCGCCAACAGCATCAATTCAATTGCCATCAGCAACACAATTACATTTTTACGGTTAAGCAAAATACCCAGCACGCTAATGGCAAACAAAATCGCCCCAAGCACTAAGTAATGAGTCAAAGTCAGCACGGCATCTCCCTGAGTTCAATACGCAGCTCAGGCCGCGGATTCGTTGTTGTCAGTATCAGCGTTGGCACGTGGCTCGGCATCCATCTTGAGCACACGAACACGATCAGCACGTTGTACACGAACCTGAACAGCAGGGTCGATATACTTGGTGTCTTTGCGTTTACGCATGGTTAATGCAATCGCTGCGACAATCGCCAGCAACAGCAGTACAGCAGCCAACTCAAACGGCAGCAAATAGGTGGTGTAGATTTGTAAACCTAACTCACGCACATTGCTCATGCCTTCGGCCAGCGGGGCAATTTCGTTCATGCTCGACAAATCTGCTGATGGACTTAACAACACCATCACCATTTCAACGACCATGATCACTGCAACCGTTCCTGCTAGCGGCAAATGTCGCCAAAAGCCTTCGTGGAGTTTTTCGAAGTTGATATCCAACATCATCACCACGAACAAGAACAACACCATCACCGCACCGACATAAACCAGCACTAAGGCGATTGCCAAAAACTCAGCTTGCATCAGCAGCCAATGGCCAGCGGCAGAGAAAAAAGCCAGCACCAAGAACAACGCAGCATGGACTGGGTTTTTGGCTGTCACCACCCGCAAACCAGAGTAGAGCACGATGGCTGACAACACATAGAACACAACTTCTTGAAACGACATGTTCCCCCCTTAACGGTATTTGGCGTCAGCTTCACGCGCTTTGGCAATTTCGGCTTCGTACTTATCACCCACCGCTAACAACATCGGTTTGGTGTAGTACAGATCACCACGTTTCTCACCGTGATACTCATAAATGTGAGTTTCCACAATGGCATCGACAGGACAGGATTCTTCACAAAAACCACAGAAGATGCATTTTGTCAGGTCAATTTCGTAGCGTGTGGTACGGCGAGAGCCATCATCACGTTTTTCCGATTCGATGGAGATTGCCATCGCAGGACACACGGCCTCGCACAACTTACATGCAATACAGCGTTCTTCACCGTTTGGATAGCGACGCTGCGCATGCAAACCACGGAAGCGCGGACTGTAAGGGGTGCGCTCGTCGGGGTATTGCACGGTAATTTTACGCTGGAAGAAGTGACGCCCAGTCAGCGCCATCCCTTTCAGCAATTCGACCAGCAGGAAGGTCTTGAAGAAATTTTTCAACATTGCGTTAGCCTTCTTGTCCCGTTAGTTCCACAGCGACAGCGGACTCATCATCCACGCACCAACTACCACCACCCACACCAAAGTGACCGGAATAAACACTTTCCAACCCAAACGCATGATTTGGTCATAACGATAACGTGGGAAAGTGGCGCGGAACCACAGGAAGCAGAACAACACCAAAGCTGCTTTCAACAACAGCCAGTGAATACCTGCAGCACCCAATACCGGAATCGAAGCAGGGAATGGAGATAACCAGCCACCCAAGAACATCAGCGCAGTCAAGGCAGCAATCAAAATCATGTTGGCGTATTCAGCCAAGAAGAAGATCGCGAAAGCCATACCGGAATATTCAACGTGGAAACCCGCCACAATCTCAGATTCACCTTCAGCCACGTCAAAAGGTGCACGGTTGGTTTCAGCAACGCCGGAGATCAGGTAAACCACGAACATGGGGAACAGTGGCAACCAGTTCCAAGACAAGATAGAACCACCAGCCAAACCAACAGCTTGTTGGTTCACAATCTCAACCAAGTTTAGGCTGCCAGACACCATCAACACGCCGACCAGAGCAAAGCCCATCGCAATTTCGTACGACACGATTTGCGCTGCAGAACGCATTGCGCCTAAGAAAGAGTATTTTGAGTTTGCAGCCCAGCCTGCCACGATCACGCCATACACCCCCATCGAGGTGATCGCCATGATATAGAGCAGAGAGGCATCAATGTTGGCTAGAACCAAATTGGGCGTGAAAGGCATCACCGCCCATGCCGCCAGTGCTGGCAAAATCGATAACACTGGCGCCAAGATGAACAAAAATTTGCTCGACTTGGTGGGCATGATGATTTCTTTGGTCAACAGCTTTAACGCATCAGCGATAGGCTGTAACAAACCCTTCGGCCCAACACGGTTTGGGCCGATACGGATTTGCATATAACCAATGACTTTACGTTCTGCCAGCGTCAGGTAGGCAACACAACCCAACAAAGGCAAAACAATGGCCACGATTTTCAACAATGTCCAGGCAGCGAGGCCAAGATCATTTCCTAACAACGCTTGGAAGAACTCCATTATTTACCCCGCACAATGTCAATTCGGCCAAACATCGCACCCAAACTGGCTGTCAATGGATGAGCAGTTGGAACACGAGCCACACCAACTGGCAAAGTCGCATCTTCGCCAACGGTTAAACTCACCTCAGCCTCACCTTGACGCACAGTCACAGTTTGGCCAGCTTGCAATTGTTGTTCGCGCAAGGTCTCTGGATGTAAACCCAAGATTGGCGCACGCGCATCAGCAGTCTGTTGCAGACTGACCGCACGACGGCATAAGGCATCGGCCTGATAGATAGGGACTTCACCAAGACGCTGTAACCCGTCGGTCACAACAGCAGTATTCACTGTCGCTGCATCCGTTTTCAGGGTGTTATCTAAACCTGTCACACGATCGGCATTCAGCTGTTTTGCAAACTCAGTACGAATTTCTTCTACAGAGGAGAAGTCAAAACCACTGGCTTGGGCCAAGTTACCCAGCACGCGCAGTACTTTCCATGCAGGACGTGTTTCACCCAAGGGCTTAACCACACCATTAAAGGTTTGCAAACGGCCTTCCATGTTGACAAAACTGCCGGCTGTTTCTGTAAACGGCGCAATTGGCAGCAACACATCAGCACAAGCCAACAGTTCAGGCGAGCGGAAGGCTGTCAGTGCAGCCACCATCTTGGCTTGACCTAAAGTGGCTTTTGCGACTTGAGGGTTATGTGCATCAAAATCGGGTTCGGTATTGAGCAAGACATAAGCGGCTTGAGGTTGTGCCAGCATTTGTGCTGCATTCAATCCACCCTGATCAGGACGGAAGAACAGCTCAGCGCCAACGCTGTTAGCCGCTTCACCGAACACACCAAAACGGGCACCCGTTAAGCGGGACAGTTCTTGCACCAGCAATAACAACTCGCTAAACGCTGGGTGATGTTGAGCCAAATGACCCAAAACAATCGCGCCGGTTTCTGCTTCAGACAAAGAAGTCGCCATACGACGTGCTTCATCACCGATTGACACACCATCCAACGACAACTGACAGGATTCTTGTTTCAGTTCAGCTGCAGCCGCCACTACCTGTGCCAAGGTGTTCACCAATGCTGCGGGGGCAACCACTAATTTGGCATGCGTGTCAGTGCGCAAGTCATCATCAGCCAAAGCCACCAAATTCAGTTGGGTACCTTTTTTGACTGATTGACGCAGGCGTGCAGCAAGCAGAGGTTGCTCTTTGCGTAGCGTTGAGCCAATCACCAGCACGGATTTGGCTGCAGCCAATTCAACGATATCGCAGCCCAGCCACAGAGCACCATGCTGCAGACCATCAGCGCGGAAGTCGGCGCGACGAGTCCGGTAATCTGTATTCTTCACCCCTAAAGCACGTGCCAATTTCTTAAGAGCAAATAACTCTTCTGTAGTGGAGTGGGGAGAAGCTAAGAAGGCAACACGATCGGCACCGTCACGAGTGATGATGTCTTTTAAACCGTGAGAAACATAGTCAAGCGCCGCTGCCCAGTCGGTTTCAATCCAACGACCATCTTGTTTGACCATCGGCTTGGTCAAGCGCAAATCGCTGTTTAATGCTTCGTAAGAGAAGCGATCACGGTCGGCCAGCCAGCATTCGTTGATGTTTTCGTTTTCTAATGGCAATGCACGATAAACACGATTGTGTTTGACTTGCAGCACCATATTGCTACCCAAACCATCATGTGGGCTAACAGATTTACGGCGTGACAGTTCCCAAGTCCGGGCAGAATAGCGGAAAGGTTTCGAGGTCAACGCACCCACAGGGCACAAGTCGATCACGTTACCTGAAATCTCGGAATCCACTGTCTTACCTAAGAAAGGCAAAATTTCAGAGAATTCGCCACGATGTGCCATACCAATTTCTTGGAAGCCACCGATTTCCTCGGTAAAACGCACGCAACGGGTGCAGTGAATACAACGCGCCATTTCTTCAGCGGAAACCAGCGGGCCCATATTTTTTTCAGGGACCGACCGTTTTTCCTCTTGATAGCGCGAATCGCCACCACCATAACCAACAGCGAGGTCTTGTAATTGACACTCGCCCCCTTGGTCACAAATTGGACAGTCTAAAGGATGATTAATGAGCAAGAACTCCATCACCCCTTTCTGTGCTTTCACCGCCAGATCAGAATGGGTAAATACCTTCATTCCATCTGTCACGGGTGTCGCACAGGCAGGTAATGGTTTTGGTGCTTTCTCAACCTCAACCAAACACATACGGCAGTTCGCCGCGATAGACAGTTTTTTGTGATAGCAAAAATGCGGAATATAGGTCCCGACCTGATGAGCAGCATCCATGATTGTGGAGCCGTCCGGCACAGTCAGCTTTTTGCCGTCGATTTCAATTTCCAATGCCATAGCGATATGCTACCTCTACTCACCGGTCGAGCCGGTTAACACCATTTGTGGTTGACCAGACACTTCTTATGTTCGATGTGATACTCGAACTCGTTGCGGAAGTGTTTCGTAAAGCTACGGACAGGGAAGACCGCAGCATCAGCCAAGGCGCAGATGGTACGTCCGGCCATGTTATTGCCTACCGATGTCAATAAATCTAGATCTTCAGGACGACCTAAGCCATGTTCGATGCGATGGATAACACGGTATAACCAACCGGTACCCTCACGGCATGGCGTACATTGACCACAGGATTCTTCGTGATAAAAATAGGCAAGGCGTTCTAGCGCTTTCACCATACAGATATCTTCATTCATCACAATCACGGCACCAGAACCCAACATCGAACCTGCTTTAGCGATGCTGTCGTAGTCCATCGTGACGTCCATCATGATGTCGCCAGGTAGAACAGGCGCAGAAGACCCACCGGGAATCACGGCTTTCAATTTTTTACCGTCGCGCATACCACCGCACATCTCAAGCAAGGTTGAGAATGGTGTTCCAAGCGGAATTTCATAGTTACCTGGACGGTTGACATGGCCTGATACCGAGAACAGCTTCGTACCACCGTTGTTTGGCTTACCTTGTTCTAAGAACCGAGTGCCACCATCACGGATAATAAAAGGTACCGAAGCAAACGATTCAGTATTGTTAATCGTGGTGGGCTTACCGTACAAACCGAAAGACGCTGGGAACGGTGGTTTGAAACGAGGCTGACCTTTTTTGCCTTCTAATGATTCTAGCAAGGCAGTTTCTTCACCACAGATATAAGCACCATAGCCGTGGTGAGCATACAGTTCGAAGTTAAAGCCCGAACCACAGATATTTTGTCCCAATAGACCGGCTTGGCGCGCTTCTTCGAGCGCCTCTTCGAAACGTTCATACATCTCAAAGATCTCGCCGTGGATGTAGTTATACCCACAGCGAGAACCCATGGCATAACCCGCAATGATCATACCTTCGATCAAGGAGTGAGGGTTGTAGCGCAGAATATCGCGGTCTTTAAAAGTGCCAGGTTCACCTTCGTCGGTATTACATACAACGTATTTTTCACCAGGAAAACTACGAGGCATGAAAGACCATTTCAAACCTGTTGGGAAACCAGCACCACCCCGACCACGCAAACCAGAGCCTTTTACTTCAGCAATGACTTCGTCTTGGGGAATCTTGTTTTCCAGGATTTTTTTCAGTGCCTGATAGCCACCACGCTTGAGGTAGGCATCCAAATGCCAACAACCAGCGTCGCTGGTGTCAACACCTTCAAAGATCACGCCCGAAGCATAAATCGCCATTTATTTCAGCTCCGCGAGTTTTTTATCGATGGCTTCACGAGACATGAAGCTGCACATGGTGTGATTGTTCACCAACAAAACCGGCGCATCACCACAGGCTCCCATACATTCACCTTCACAGAGAGTGAATTTTCCGTCGGCAGTGGTCTCGCCAAAATCAATCCCTAATTTTTGCTTAAGGTATTCAGCGGCATCATAGCCACCAGATAAGGCACAGGGTAGGTTGGTACATACCGTGATCTTATGTTTCCCAACAGGGGAAAGATCATACATGTTGTAGAAAGTCGCGACTTCGTAAGCCGCCACAGGCGAAATACCAATGTAGTTAGCAACGAACTCGATGGTTTCTGTTGCCAACCAACCCTTTTCTGTTTGAGCAATACGCAAGGCACCCATCACTGCCGAGCGGCGTTGGTCAGCAGGATACTTTGCCAGTTCGCGATCGATTTTTTCGATAGATTCTTGGGACAACATCAGCGGTCAATCTCCCCGAACACAATATCCTGAGTACCAATAATGGCCACCACGTCAGCCAGCATATGACCTTTTGCCATTTCATCCATAGCAGCCAAATGCGCGTAACCCGGCGCACGAATCTTCAGGCGATAGGGTTTGTTTGCCCCATCCGAGACCAAATAGATACCAAATTCACCTTTTGGATGTTCAACAGCAGAGTAAGCCTCGCCTTCAGGGACATGCATCCCTTCAGTGAACAGTTTGAAGTGGTGAATCAATTCTTCCATGTTGGACTTCATGTCCACACGTTTTGGTGGTGCAACTTTGTGGTTGTCGGTGATGACAGGGCCTTGGTTAGCACGCAACCATTGTATACATTGTTTGATGATGCGGTTGGATTGACGCATTTCTTCGATACGAACCAAATAGCGGTCGTAGCAATCGCCGTTTACCCCAACAGGAATATCAAAATCCATGCGGTCGTAGACTTCGTAAGGCTGTTTTTTACGCAAGTCCCATGCAATACCCGAACCACGCACCATTGGACCGGAGAAACCCAACGCCAATGCGCGCTCAGGGGTCACCACGCCAATACCAACAGTACGCTGTTTCCAAATCCGGTTGTCAGTCAACAGCGTTTCGTACTCATCAACACAAGTTGGGAAGCGATTGGTGAAATCTTCAATGAAATCAAGCAGCGAACCTTGACGATTTTCGTTTAACTTCGCCAGTTCGCGTGCATTTTTGATTTTTGAGAATTCGTACTGTGGCATTGAATCGGGCAAATCACGATACACGCCACCAGGACGATAGTAGGCCGCGTGCATCCGCGCCCCAGACACTGCTTCGTAGCAGTCCATCAGGTCTTCGCGTTCACGGAAGGCATACAAGAACACGGTCATCGCGCCAATATCTAATGCGTGCGCACCGATCCACATTAAGTGGTTCAGAATCCGTGTGATTTCATCAAACATCACACGAATGTATTGTGCTCGCAATGGAACATCGATACCAAGCAGCTTTTCAATCGCCATACAGTAAGCATGTTCATTACACATCATCGACACATAGTCGAGACGGTCCATGTACGGTACAGATTGAATAAAGGTTTTGTACTCGGCTAGTTTTTCTGTGCCGCGATGCAGTAGCCCAATGTGCGGGTCAGCACGAACGATCACTTCGCCGTCCATCTCTAACACCAGACGCAACACGCCGTGAGCAGCCGGGTGCTGAGGACCAAAGTTAAGGGTGAAGTTGCGGATCTCAGCCACCGTAGTTCTCCTCGCGAAGGATGCGCGGGGTAATTTCGCGCGGCTCGATTGTGACTGGCTGGTAAATCACACGCCCTTGAACTGGGTCGTAGCGCATTTCAACGTGACCAGACAGCGGGAAATCTTTACGGAATGGATGACCGACAAAACCGTAGTCAGTCAAAATACGACGTAAATCAGGATGGCCTTCGAAGACGATACCGTATAGATCGAACGCTTCACGTTCAAACCAGTTTACCCCCGGCCATACGTTGACTAACGACGGCACCACGGGGAAATCGTCTTCTTCAGCAAAGAAGCGTACACGTAGGCGAATGTTGTTTTTAACTGACAGCAGATGGCAAACAACAGCGAAGCGTAAGCCATCGTATTGGCCATCTTTGTATGCACTGTAGTCGACACCGCACAGATCAATACATTCTTCAAAACCGAATTGATCGCGCAAGGTGGTACAGGATTGTACTGCATTGGCCGCACGCAAGACGATAGTGAGCTCACCACGGTCTAATACGGCCAGTTTTAATTCACCACCCAAAGTTGCCTCAAGTGAGGTTTTGAGTGCTTCCAGTTTGGATGCCATAGTCTCAGTCCTCAACGGGCAATGGTATAGGTTCGTTTAATCTTGTTCTGCAGCTGAATAATGCCATACAACAGCGCTTCTGCTGTTGGAGGACAGCCAGGCACGTAGACATCGACAGGCACTACACGATCACAGCCACGCACTACCGAGTAAGAGTAGTGATAGTAACCGCCACCATTCGCACAGGAACCCATAGAAATGACCCAGCGTGGCTCAGCCATCTGGTCATACACCTTACGCAGCGCAGGAGCCATCTTATTACACAGCGTACCCGCAACAATCATCAAGTCAGATTGACGCGGACTGGGGCGAAACACAATACCGAAGCGGTCGAGGTCATAACGCGAAGCACCTGCTTGCATCATTTCCACCGCACAACAGGCCAAGCCAAAAGTCATTGGCCACAGAGAACCGGTACGGGTCCAGTTAATGACTTTATCCGCCGTTGTGGTGACAAAGCCCTTTTCCAAAACGCCTTCTATTCCCATTCCAGCGCTCCCTTTTTCCACTCATAGACAAAGCCGACCACGAGAATTGCAAGAAACACAACCATGGCGCCGAAACCGAACATACCGATTTCTTTCAGAACGACTGCCCACGGGAAAAGGAAAGCAATTTCGAGGTCAAACAGGATAAACAAGATGGCGACGAGGTAGTAGCGCACGTCGAACTTCATACGTGCATCTTCAAATGCCTCAAAACCACACTCATATGGAGAAAGTTTTTCGGGATCTGGCCGATTGGGAGAAATAAGTCGCCCTAACAGAATCGGAACCACACCAACTAACAGGCCAACGATCACAAAAAGAAGGATCGGAAAATAATTCGATAGCATTTCCCGTTTCACCCCAAAAAAAAGAGGCAAACGCCTCTTTTTGTTTGAAAAACAAGCTAAAAACTTGTTTCTGTAAATGGTGCCGACAGTGAGACTCGAACTCACACAGCCTACGGCCACTACCCCCTCAAGATAGCGTGTCTACCAATTCCACCATGTCGGCGTTTCAGAACATCAGTCTGGGATGACCCCAGTTTTTGGTGCAGGAACAGAGCCTGTACCGGATTCTACTGGCGGCACATTGGACATCACGCCCAGTGCTTGAGTAGATTGGTTGGACATCATCACCAAACCGAGACAGCTGGAGAAAAACACAACTGCACACAGCGCTGTCATACGACTTAAGAAGTTTGCGGAACCAGAAGACCCAAAGAGACTACCAGCCGAACCTGCCCCAGATCCGAAAGCTGCTCCTGCGTCTGCGCCTTTACCATGCTGCATTAGCACCAGCACGATCACTGCGATAGCAGAAACAATATTAAGAATCCAAATCAGTGTTTTGATGATTTCCATATTTTATCTTTTTTCCGACGCTTGGCAAATCTTTTTAAACTGGCCAAGATCTAGAGATGCGCCACCAACTAATACACCATCGACCTGAGGTAAAGCCAAGATGGCTTCTGCATTGTCAGCTTTAACGCTCCCCCCGTAAAGGACGCGCATAGTAGCACAAGCCGGCAAAGAATGCAGCAGCTTTTTTTGCAGCTGTGTATGCATTTCTTCCACGTCGGCCAAGCTAGCGACTTTTCCTGTCCCAATCGCCCACACGGGTTCATACGCCACCACCACCTGTGGCAGTTCTTTTAATAGTGGCATCACTTCATCCAGCTGTTGCTCAACCGTTTGCCAAGCCAACCCGGCCTCACGTTGTGCAAATGATTCACCCACACACAAGATCGGTAATAAATGGTGTTGCGCCAGTGCTTTCAATTTTTTTGATAACACCTGTTGGCCTTCAGCGAAATATTGGCGGCGCTCAGAATGCCCGACCAAGACGGCACGACAGCCCACATCCGCCAACATCCGCGCCGACACTTCCCCTGTAAAAGCCCCGTCTTCAGCAAAGGAACTGACATCTTGTGCAGCAATCTGCCAGCCAGCTTGCTGCTGTTGTTGCCACTCGTTTGCCAACAAAAGATAAGGCGTAGGCAAGGCAATCATAATATGAGACTGATTGCAGGCCGAATCTTGGGATAGCACTGACAAAGCAGCGCGCACTTGCGTTACGCTGCCATGCATTTTCCAGTTAGCAATCACCAACTTACCCGCAGAAAAAGGGGAGGACATAGCGACCCTTTCCAAAAAAAGAGCGCGGATTATACCTGTGGCCTTGATGTTGCACAGCTGTTGTTGTCGATTTCGCGCTAACATCCGATGTTTACAGGATTTAGCGGAAAACCGAAGTCAGCAAATGATGGCTAAAATCTGCCAACAAAATAGGCGCAATTTTCCAACGCGCACGGCTTTTCTTGCATAAACACAAAACAAAGCTGTTTCAAACTTTGCTTAGCAAGGGGCTTTCCGTATAATCCGCGCTGAATTTTAATTGTCATTACTTACTGGCGAGGCAGCTAAATGGGTAGCGAAAATAAAGCGGTGCCGTCTGGTGGTGCGATCACCATCATCCTAGGCGCAATCGTGATTCTGGTAGCGGGGGTCTGGTTGTTAGCAAAACTGGCCACCAGCGGTTTTTCTATTGACGCTAGTGTGATGTCGAAAGAGGCAATCGCTTCGCGCATTAAACCGGTTGGCGAATCAAAAGCCAGCGAAGGTGGTGCACCGGGCAGTCGGACTGGTGAAGGGGTTTACAAAGCGATTTGTGCCTCCTGTCACAATGACGGTTTGGCAGGTGCACCAAAATTTGCTGACACCGGCGCATGGAGTGCGCGTTTGGCACAGGGTTACGACACCTTAGTCAAACATGCAATCGAAGGGATTCGTGGCATGCCAGCTAAAGGCGGTGCAACCGATCTGACCAATGAAGAAGTTGCTCGTGCAGTGGCCTACATGGGCAATGCAGCTGGGGCAAAATTTACTGAACCTGCGGTTGCAGGTGCAGAAGGCGGTGGCGCAGCAGCGGCTATCGATCCTAATGTCAAAGGTAAAGAAATTTACGCTTCGGTTTGTATGGCTTGCCATGACACAGGCGCAGCAGGTGCACCTAAGTTTGGTGACAAAGCCGCTTGGGCACCCCGTGTATCGAAAGGCTTAGATGCCTTGGTGGCTTCTGGTATCAAAGGTTTGAATGCAATGCCAGCTAAAGGCGGCTATTCGGGCAGTGACGAAGAATTCCGCGCAGCGGTGGAGTACATGGTGAATGCATCGAAGTAAGCATTTGCTTGAGACAAAAAACGGCCTTGTTCTCACAGGGCCGTTTTTTATTGCCACCAGCACACGCTAGGGCTTATTTTTGTTTGCCAACATGGCACGCAAATTGGCTAAACGGGCTTGTCCCTCGCTGCGGCTTACCACGGCAGGTTTATCACTTTTTTGACCAACACAGCGCAAGTCTTCACTGTCAATTTCAGCAATAAAACGCGAAGGCTCACAGAACAGCCACTCGCCACCACGCCGTCGTTTTAAGCAGTGCATTAGCGTTAAACTTCGCTGGGCACGGGTAATACCGACATACATTAAGCGGCGTTCCTCCTCGACAGTGCCCTGATCAATCGATTCATTGTGCGGCAAAATCCCCTCTTCGCAGCCGATCAAGAACACATGTGGGT
This sequence comes from Aquaspirillum sp., assembly GCF_055136605.1. Taxonomy (NCBI): domain Bacteria; kingdom Pseudomonadati; phylum Pseudomonadota; class Betaproteobacteria; order Neisseriales; family Aquaspirillaceae; genus Aquaspirillum; species Aquaspirillum sp. The sequence goes on from NZ_JBSQVP010000012.1 coordinate 26,138, forward strand.
ATTCCAATCCTTTGGCAGCATGCAGCGTTGACAGTTGAACCGCCTCTTGCTGCTTGTCTTTTTCTCGTCCTTCTAACAAGGTCATCAACGCAATCGTTTGAGCCAACTCAACCAGATTTTTGCCATCTTCTTCCCCTTTTTTACCGATCCACGTCACAAACTCTTGGACATTTTTCCACTTGGTTTCCGCAGTACGCGTTTCTTCACTATCGAATAACCATGTCTCAAACCCAATGGTCAATAACAACTCTTGCAACAATGCGCCAGCGGGTTCTCGTTGCACACGGTATTGCATCCGGTTAATAAATTGGCAAAAGGTCTCCAACGCCTGCTGTTGTGCGGCAGCCAAAGTTTGTTGAAAGCCTAACTCACAGGCAGCGGCAAATAAGGAAACATGGCGTTGTGCCGCATGTTCACCCAATTTGGCCAAACTGGTATTACCCACACCGCGTTTAGGCGTGGTGATGGCGCGGATAAAAGCAGGATCGTCATCTTCATTGGCTAACAGTCGTAGATAGGCCAAAACATCTTTGATTTCGCTGCGTTCAAAAAACGATTGCCCACCTGAAATCAAGTAGGGAATGCGATGTTGGCGGAAAGCTTGTTCAATTAAACGTGCTTGGTGGTTACCACGGTACAACACCGCATAATCTGCAAACGTCGTTCGATGTTCGAACTTATGCGCCAGTAAACGCTGTGCAACACTTTCTGCCTCGTGTTCATCATCCTTACACGACACCACGGTAATCGGATCACCTAACCCGAACTCACTCCATAAGCTTTTTTGGAATAACTTTGGGTTGTTGGCGATCACACTGTTAGCCGCGCGCAGAATCCGTGCTGTGGAGCGATAGTTTTGTTCTAATTTAATCACCCGCAAACGGGGAAAATCTTGTTGCAACAAGCTGAGATTTTCCATGTTGGCACCGCGCCAGCCGTAAATAGACTGATCGTCGTCCCCGACAGCGGTGAACATGGCGCGCTCTCCGGCCAATAGCCTTAACAAAAGATATTGACAGCTATTGGTATCTTGATACTCATCGACTAGCAGATAACGAAGTTTGGCTTGCCAACGCGCCAAGGCTTCGGGGTGTTGTTGTAATACATGGACGGGGAGGCGGATCAGATCATCAAAATCAACCGCTTGATAGGCAAATAATGTGTCTTGGTAATCAAGATACAGTTTGGCCGCTACGCGGCTAAATTCATCCTGTGCCAACAATAGGGCCGCGTCGGGTGAGATAAGATCATTTTTCCAACGAGAGATTTGGCTTTGCAGACGGCGAATCTCAGCTTTATCGGTCGAGGCCAAACGATCAGCCAAAATTTTAGCGGCATCAGCCGCATCTAAAATGGAAAACTGCGGTTTATAGCCTAATAACCGCGCTTCTTGTCGCATGATGTGCAAACCAAGCGAGTGGAAAGTCGAGACGGTGAGGCCGCGCAGTTGTGCAGGCTCTAGCAATTTCCCCACCCGCTCTAGCATTTCACGGGCTGCTTTATTGGTAAAAGTGATGGCAGCAATATGCTGTGCGCTGATACCGGCCTCTTGTACCAAATAAGCAATTTTTTGCGTAATGACCCGTGTTTTGCCACTGCCCGCACCGGCAAGAACCAAAAGCGGCCCGTCAAGGTGGCGAATCGCGGCACGCTGTTGTGGATTAAGCATGGAAAGAAACAATTTATTCAGAAAAGCTTGGCATTCTATCAATCCACAGACGGTAAGATGACGTTTCTCGCTAATCGTAACCGAATAGAGTCAATACTATGGCAACGTATGCAATTGGAGACATCCAAGGCTGTTATACCCCGTTGATGGATTTATTGCGCACCATCGACTTTTCCCCCTCACGCGATCACCTGTGGCTAGTCGGTGATTTAGTCAACCGTGGCCCCGATTCCATTCACGTTTTACGCTGGGCATTTAAGCATCAAGACAGCATTAGCTTGGTGTTGGGCAACCACGACTTACACCTGTTAGCTGTCGCCGAAGGTTTCGGCAAACTCAGCAGTGGCGACACACTGTGGGATATTTTGAATGCTGCCGATGGCAAATTATTGCTTGATTGGCTGCGGATGCAGCCGTTGATGTTAGCTGGCGAAGGCTATGCCTTAGTGCATGCTGGGCTGTTACCCGAGTGGAGTATCAATAAGGCACTACGGCTAGCAGAAGAAGTCGAAAATGAGTTAAGCGGCCCAAACTATCGCCAGTTTCTGTCCCGCCTGTATGGCAATAAACCCACTCGCTGGAGTGATGATTTACGAGGCATCGACCGCTTGCGGATGATTGTGAATGTGATGACCCGGATGCGCTTATTGACCCGTGACGGTGAACTCGACCTCAGTTTCAAAGGCGAATTACCCGATGCCCCAGCGCATCTCATACCGTGGTTTGAAGCCCCACAGCGACGGTGGGCAGATACCCCCGTCATCTGTGGTCATTGGTCGGCCTTGGGGCTTCACCTGAGTGACAGCATCTTAGCCATCGATACCGGTTGTTTATGGGGTGGCAGCCTTACCGCCCTGCGTCTTGCCGACCGTCAGGTATTCCAACTGCCGTGTCAGGCATTTCGCAAGATAGGTTAAGCGCACGGCGCACCGCCCGCTCTGCGCTTTGTGCCAGCGTAAAGCGGGTGTGACCCACACCACAAATCGGCTCACTAAAGCGAATCTCGATACATAAGCCTTCTGAGGCAATCATCTGCCGCACCGACTGTAAAAAAGTCACCTCACCGACATAGGCAGCTTCGGGCACCACAGTGCCATCACGACGGCAATAACGTAGCCCAACAGGTTGCACTGTGCTGCCTGCTTGAACAGCCGAGTCAAACAGCGAAGCCTTAAACGGCAATACCGACGTACCATCTGAGGTAGTTCCCTCGGGAAACACCGCCATACAATCGCCTTCACGCAGTGAGGAAGCCAAAATTTCGTTCACTCGCAAAGCGTCACGGCGATTAGACCGATCAATAAATAAAGTCCCTGCCCGCGCCACCAACATACCAATCACCGGCCATTGTCGAATTTCTCTTTTGGCAACAAAGCGCGATACCGTCACACTATTGAGCGCAAAAATATCCAGCCACGAAACATGGTTGGCAATCAGAAACGTATTTGCTGGATATAAGCCCGGCGGCTGGCCAAGCAACTTCACTTCAATCCCCATAATGGTCAACAGTTGGGCAGACCATTGCTGACTGACAGCAGCTCGCTGTGCCATATCCCATGCCGGAAAACGAAAACTGACCGTGGCCAAGCCACGGCCCAGATGGGCCAATAGTTTTAACCAACGGTGTACCCGTACGGGAAAACCCACTTGAGGTAAAGCAGTCAGGGTTGCGCTCATCGTCTTTGTTCTCACCAATCAGTGCTGACACATTGGGCAAAAGAATGTACCGCGTTGTCCTAGACGCACCATTTCTATCGGGGCGTGACAATGGTGACAAGGCAAACCGGTACGTCCATACACGGTATAGTTTTGTTGGAAATACCCCGGTTTTCCAACTGCATCCACAAAATCACGCAAGGTACTCCCACCAGCGGCAATGGCGCGTTGCAATACGTGTTGCACCGTTGTGATGAGGTGACGACATTCGGCCAAAGTTAAAGTGTTAGCAGGACGTTGGGGATGAATACCCGCTAAAAACAAGGCTTCATTTGCATAAATATTGCCCACACCAACAACCACATGGTTATCCATCAAACACAGTTTAATCGCGCTACGACGTGAGGACAGGGCATTTTGCAACGCCTCGGCAGTAAAATCTGGGGAGAGGGGTTCGGGCCCAAGCTGTTGCAACAAGGGATGAACTTCTGCTGGCCCTGGTTGCCATACAATGGCACCAAAACGACGTGGATCATGGTAACGCAATAGCTGATCGCCAAAATCAAAATCGACATGATCATGCTTTGCCACGGGTGTCTCAGGATCCACCAAACGTAAACTGCCCGACATCCCCAGATGAATCAGTAACACGCCATGACCAAAATCGAACAACAGATATTTAGCACGCCGCGTGATGTGCTGTAAGGTTAACCCCGACAGTTTCTGTGGCAATTGTGGATCAATAGGCCATCGCAGCCGTGGTTGTCTCACCACCACATTGTGCACAGTATGTTGTTCAAGGTGGGGGGCAAGCCCCCGTTTAACGGTTTCGACTTCTGGTAATTCCGGCATGGCACAATCCGCTTTATTCAGGCTGGGACGTGGTATTCTAAGCGAAACTATCGGCTGATTTGGCCCTCTTCAGATTGAATCTTCCCAACATGAATGTTATCGCCACTACCGCACTTCTCTCAGCCCTTTTGCTCAGCGCCTGTGCTAACACGACGCCAACGCCAATCAAAGTCACGCCCACTCAACGCCCAGAAGAAAGCGCAGCCCCCAATCGTGAACTCAGCGCAGGTTTACTCTACGGCATTTTGGTAAGTGAATTGGCGGTGCAGCGTGGTGGTGCACTGGCTGCCGCCCCTGCCTATCTGGAGTTGGCAAAAGAAACGGCCGACCCCCGCTTGGCAAGACGCGCAGCTGAATTGGCATTGAGTAGTGGCAATCTTAATGTGGCAGATGAAGCACTGGCTTTGTGGGAACAACAAATGCCAGACTCCGTGTTGGCCAAACAACAGCGAGTCATGGTGTTGTGGCGCGAAGGTCGCATTGCTGAAGCAGAACAGCGCATGGCAACACAACTGCAAGGTGCGGACATCAGCCGCGCAGCCAGTCTCTTTATGCATGTCACCCCGTTATTACCCCGTCAGGCAGATCCACAAGCGGCGGCGGCAGCGATTGAACGCTTAAGTCAAATTTTCCCTCGGTTGCCCGAAGCCCATTTCGCGCAAGCTGTTGCAGCAGCAACCTTGAAAGAGGATGCTTCTGTTGAACGCAGTCTCGACACCCTTGCCGATTTAGCACCGCGCTGGGATTTGCCAGTGTTATGGCGACTTGATGCCGTACGCAAACAAAGCCCCGACCTTGCGCTGGCTTTTTTAGAAAAAGAACTCAAACGGCGACCCCATGCTGGTGCCGAATTACAACTGGCTCGCCCACGCTTATTAGTCGGCTTACGGCAATACGAAGCAGCACGCGAAGGATTTGCCGCAGTTTTAAAACAGTTCCCACATCATCCTGATGCCCGTTATGCGCTGGGTATTCTGGCTTTCCAGCTCAAACAATATGATGAAGCGGATCAACATTTACGGGCAGCGCTTGAAGCTGGCTATGTCGATGCACCTTTTGTCCGACTCACACTAGGCCAATTAGCAGAAGAGCGTAAACAGCTCGAAGAAGCCAAAACGTGGTATCAAGCGATTGGTAAAGGACGCCATTACAATCAAGCACAAGCACGATTGGCAGCGATTGAAGTCAAAGAAGGCAAGTTAGAAGCCGCGCTCACCCGCATCGAAGGATTGGAAAACGATGTTGCCGATCCGATTGAGCTGCTGTTATTGCAATCACAACTTGCACGCGAAGCAGGCGCCAATGCCAAAGCCTACCAACTCCTCAGCCGAGGCATTAAACAGTTCCCTGCGGCAGCAACCTTGTATTACGAACGAGCCCTGTTAGCCGACAGACTGAACCGCAGCCACGATGCAGAACGTGACCTCCGCCGCTTTCTACGGATGAAACCCAACGACGCGCAAGGCATGAATGCCTTGGGCTACACCTTGGCCAATCGAGGGCAACGGCTTGCAGAAGCCCGCCGTTTAATCGAAGCAGCCCTGCAACAACAACCAACCAATCCGATGATTCTCGATAGCATGGGTTGGGTATTGTTCCGCCAAGGTAAATTAAAAGACGCGCTGTCCTATCTCGAACAAGCTTACGAGCAAATGAAAGATGCTGAAATTGCCGCCCACCTCGGCGAGGTGTTGTGGCGTTTAGGGCAACGCGATGCTGCGCGGCAAATTTGGGAAGAGGCCAAACAGCGCGACCCAGAACATAAAGTGTTGCAAGACACGTTACGGCGACTGAAACCATGATGCGATCACGTCAGGTTTGGCTGGCTATCGTTGTGGTATCCAGTTTAAGTGCTTGTAGCCAATTACAGCCCCCTGTCCCACATCAAACACAGCAACAATTCGTCCTGCCGAACCAGTTTTCGCTCGCAGGGCGGATTGGTGTCAAGCTGGAAAACAAAGGGCACTATGGCAACTTCGATTGGCAACATCACAGTGGCAACGATCAACTGGATATCTTGTCACCACTGGGCCAAACCGTTGCCCGCTTATCCGCGGATCAAAGCGGTGTTCGTTTACAACAAGGGGAGCGGATATATGAGGCCACCTCCGCTGAAGCACTGACTCAACAAACATTGGGTTGGGGATTACCGCTGGACAATCTGCGCTTTTGGATTCACGGCCAACCCGCACCCAACACCGATTATCAAGCCACCGCCAGTGGTTTTCGCCAACAAGGCTGGTTAATCGAAAGCGAACCACAAGGCAGCACACACCCGCAGCGCGTCATCCTACAACACCCACAACTCGATATTCGTTTTGCTATCCACCGTTGGAATTAACGACAACTATGGCTTTCCCTTGGTTACAAACGCCCCCTGCTGATCCCGCTTTTTATGGATTTCCGGCACCGGCCAAATTAAATTTGATGCTCAAAATCGTTGGACGGCGTGCCGATGGCTATCACTTATTAGAAACTGTGTTTCGTTTTATTGATTACGGTGACACCATCTGGCTGGCACCGGATAACAGCGGCCAAATTGTATTAGAAACCCCTTTACCGAATGTCGCACCTGAACATGACCTGACTGTCCGTGCGGCACGCACCTTACAACAGGCGACAGCCTGCCAAGCAGGCGTGCGCATCCGAGTCGATAAACGACTGCCGATGGGGGGAGGGCTAGGCGGTGGCAGTTCTGATGCTGCCACGACTTTAATGGCGCTCAATCAGCTGTGGGAATTGGGACTATCGCGGGAAGCCTTACAAAATATCGCGGTAAAATTGGGTGCGGATGTCCCTGTTTTTATCTTTGGTGAAGCGGCTTTTGCTAGCGGAATTGGTGAAGAATTAACCACTTGCGCGGTGCCGTCGGCATGGTATGTGGTGTTACATCCGGGTGTTGAAGTCGCCACTGCAAAAATTTTTGCATCAGAGGGGTTGACACGTAATTCGCCTAAGAGCATAATGCGTGCTCTCGAAACAACGCAACGACAGAACACTCTGCAAAACGTTGTTTTTGAGATGTTTCCTGAGGTTAAAAACTGTTACGACAGCATATCTCACTACGGAGACGCAATGATGACCGGATCGGGCGCTTGTGTTTTCCTAGAGTGTGAATCTCAAAAGGAAGCAGAACAGGTTTACTGTTCTTTGGCAGATGAATACCAAGGCTTTATCGCCGAGGGGTTGAAAGAACATCCGTTCTACAGTCTGTCAAGGTAAAAGTTACTGGGGAGTCGCCAAGTGGTAAGGCACCGGATTTTGATTCCGGCATTCGTAGGTTCGATCCCTACCTCCCCAGCCAGTTTCTCTTAATGTTTAAAATCAAAAGCAAATTAAGCGCGTGTAAGATGATTTTTCACTTACACGCTTTTTATTTGCGCGGGATTGCGACATGGCTGCTTACGATAGCTTAATGGTCTTCACCGGAACCGCCAATCCGGAACTCGCTCAAAGTGTGGTGAAACACCTCGATATTTCTTTGGGACGCGCCGATGTCGGGCGTTTCAGCGATGGTGAAGTCGCCATTGAATTGCTGGAAAACGTGCGCGGACGCGACGTTTTCGTACTGCAGTCCACCTGTGCCCCGACAAACGACAATCTGATGGAAATTCTGACGATGGTTGATGCGCTGCGTCGCGCGTCCGCCGGTCGGATTACCGCTGCCATTCCTTATTTTGGCTATGCCCGTCAAGATCGTCGCCCACGTTCTGCTCGTGTTCCTATTTCGGCCAAACTGGTTGCAAATATGTTGACATCAGCAGGGGTGAACCGTGTGCTGACCGTGGACTTACACGCAGACCAAATTCAAGGCTTCTTCGATATCCCAGTGGATAACGTCTACGCCACACCGGTGTTACTGCGCGATATCCAAGCGCAAAACTTCCAAAACCTCACTGTGGTCAGCCCAGATATTGGTGGGGTGCTGCGTGCACGCGCAACCGCCAAACCACTGAACGCGGATTTGGCCATCATTGATAAGCGTCGTCCTAAAGCCAATGTGGCAGAAGTGATGAACATCATCGGTGATGTGGAAGGCCGCACCTGTTTAATCGTCGATGATATGATCGATACGGCCAACACGCTCTGCAAAGCCGCTAATGCCCTGAAAGAAAAAGGGGCAGCCCGTGTTGTCGCGTATGCCACACACCCTGTGTTCTCAGGTCAGGCGGTTGATCGTATTGCACATTCGGCGATGGACGAAGTGGTTGTGACTGACACCATTCCTTTGTCAGCAGAAGCCCGTGCCTGTCCAAAAATCCGTGTGGTCACTATCGCCGGTCTGATGGGGGAAACGCTGCGCCGCATCAATAACGAAGAATCGGTCAGCTACCTCTTTATGGAATGATTTTTCACCCGCTGCCTGTGCAGCGGGTTTTTACTGTCTGCTGGTCGCGGCAGACTGCTTTTTTGGAGCTTAACTCATGACTATCGAAATCATCGCCCAAGCACGTACCGAACAGGGAACGGGTGCGAGCCGCCGCCTGCGTCGTGCCGGTAAATTGCCTGCAGTGGTCTACGGCGTTAAAGACGCTGTGTCGATCACTCTCGATCACAACACCATTTTCTACGCACTGAAAGACGAAGCTTTCCACGGCGCAGTGTTGAACTTGGTGATCGACGGCCAAACAGAGCCAGTGTTGTTGCGTGATGCGCAAATGCACCCATTCAAACCACAAGTGTTGCACGTTGACTTCCAACGTGTTGACGTCAATGCCCCTATCTCAGCTAAAGTGAGCCTGCACTTCGTTGGCGCAGAAAACTCCCCAGCGGTGAAACTGAACGCATCGGTGATCTCTCACGTGCAAAACGAAGTGACCATCCGCGCATTGCCAGGCAACTTGCCAGCCTTTATCGAGGTTGACTTGTCTGAGCTCAAAGGTGGTCAGTCGATTCACTTGTCCGAATTGAAACTGCCAGAAGGCGTGGAATTGGTTGAAGTGTTGCGCGGCCATGATGGTGTGGTGGCTCAAGCTTCCGCAGGCAAACGCGCTGCTAGCTAATTTCAGCACCTGTTTTGCTAACGGCCTGTCATCACGACAGGCCGTTTTTCTTTTCACTGTGGCTACGAGTGAATCAAGATGTCAAACTCAGAAATTCAACTGATTGTCGGCTTAGGCAACCCGGGTGCCGAATATGCCGCAACCCGCCACAACGCGGGGGTATGGCTATTAGAAAAATTTGCCCAACAACACGGCACAGCCTTACGCACTGAAGCCAAGTTTTTCAGCTTATACGCGAAAGCAGGTGGCTATCATCTGTTATTCCCACAAACCTATATGAATGCGTCCGGACGGGCGGTGGCAGCGGCTTGCCAGTTTTATAAAATCCCACCGGAAGCCGTTTTGGTCATTCATGATGAGCTGGATTTAGCCCCTGGTGTTGCCCGCTTCAAACAAGGCGGGGGGCATGGAGGACACAACGGGCTGAAAGATATTCAAGCCGCGCTTGATAGTGCGGCATTTTGGCGTTTGCGGTTGGGCATTGGCCATCCGGGTGACCGTAAACTGGTCGTGCAGTGGGTTCTTAAACCGCCACGGCAAGAAGAACAAACGCTGATTGATATTGCGATTGGCCAAGCCTTAGATGTCTTACCCCAAGCTCTCAAAGGCCAGATGAATCAGGCCATGCAGCAATTACACCGCCAAAACTAAAAAAATGCCCGTACCGAAGTACGGGCAGCAATGGAGAAAAAACGAGGAGAAGTCTCAACAACAATCAAGCAAAAGCCATACCACCTTACGCTTGCCACACAAAACGCGCACGCTTCACATTACACAACAGCTCATAAGAAATGGTCCCTGCAGCGGCAGCAATTTCATTGATATTGATCTGTTCACCCCACAGCTCAACGGCACTGCCAACTTGAGCTTGCGGCACGGCAGTCAGATCAATCGTCAACATATCCATCGACACGCGACCGATAATGCGGCCACGTTGTCCTGCCACCCAAACCGGCGTCCCTGTCGGCACCACGCGAGGATAACCGTCGGCATAACCACAAGCGACGACACCAACACGGGTTGGCGCCTCTGTGACAAAACGAGCGCCATAGCCAATCGGCTCACCCGCTGGCAACTCACGCACTGCAATCACTTCACTACGCAATGACATCACCGGCTGTAACGCTGCAGTAGTTTCCAATGCCTGTTCAAATGGATTGCTGCCGTACAACATAATGCCGGGACGTGCCCAATCACCATGTGCAGCAGGAACACCCAATACTGCCGCAGAATTACATGCACTGCGTTCGGCGGGTAATTCTGCGCAAATATGATGAAACCGTGCCAACTGTTCGGCACTGGCCGAAGAATCAGGTTCATCAGCACGAGCAAAGTGGGTCATTAACACCACTTTTTTTACTTGCGGCAAGGCGGTCAGCTGATGGTATTTTTCGGCGTAATCCGCAGGAAAAAAGCCAACCCGATTCATACCAGAGTTCATTTTCAACCACACCGTAAAACGATAGTCGGTGTGATAAGCAGCTAACCATTGATATTGCAGTTCGTGATGCACCACCAACCATAAATCATGGGCAACCACCAATGGCAATTCATCAGCACTAAAAATGCCTTCTAATAATAGAATCGGGGCCGTGATGCCGGCCTGACGCAGTTGTAGTGCTTCTTCTATACAAGCCACCGCAAAGCCATCAGCCTCAGCGGATAAAGCTTGTGCACACGGCACCGCACCATGACCATAAGCATTGGCTTTCACCACCGCCAAGGCCCGCCCACCATGCAGTTGGCGAGCCAAACGGTAGTTATGGCGCAAGGCCGATAAATTGATATGGGCAACTAAAGGACGTGCCATGATCGATTGACCTTCAAAAAATGCTTAGGATAAAGCAGTCTGTGGTTGCTTGCCCATGCCGGCGGCACCGTGTTGACCATAACGTGCCATCGATAACCCTTCAATCTGAATATCAGGACGGCGCCCCGTCACCAAATCAGCCAACACACGACCAGAGCCTGCCGACATCGTCCATCCCAGCGTGCCATGACCGGTATTTAACGACAAATTAGCCAGTGGTGTGGCACCAATAATCGGTGTGCCATCGGGTGTCATTGGCCGCAAACCTGTCCAGAAAACCGATTGCGACACATCACCACCTTCAGGGAAGAGATCGGTCACCACCATTTCTAAGGTTTCACGACGGCGTGGATTCAAGCTCAGATCGAAGCCAGCAATTTCTGCCATGCCACCAACACGAATACGTTGGTCAAAACGAGTAATCGCAATTTTATAGGTCTCATCCATCACGGTAGAAACCGGCGCTGCACTGCTATCGGTAACAGGCAAAGTTAAGGAATACCCCTTTAATGGATAAACAGGGATATTAATGCCCAAAGACTTCAAGAAATCGGTCGAATAGCTACCGAACGCCACCACATAATGATCGGCCTCAAACACCTCACCCGAGGCCAATTCGGCACCCCGAATTTTCTTACCATCACTCAACATACGTTTTACTGAGGTGTTCCAGCGGAATTTCACCCCGAGTTTTTCTGCTAATTTCGCCAGCTCAGTGGTAAACAATTGGCAATCGCCGGTTTCATCATTTGGCAGTTGCAAAGCGCCTAATAACTTGTCGTTGACCCGCGCTAACGCTGGTTCAATCATCGGAATTTCTTGCTGTTTCACCACGCGAAACGGCACACCGCATTCTTGCAAGACAGCGATATCTTTTTGCATGGCATCAAGCTGGGCTTGGGTGCGGAACACTTGCAAGGTACCTAATTGCCGACCTTCGTAGGCAATACCTGTTTCGGCACGCAAAGCCTTAATACAATCACGGCTATATTCTGCCAACCGCATCATGCGGCCTTTGTTGACCGCATAGGATTTGGCATTGCAGTTCATCAACATTTGCCACATCCATTTCAGTTGGCCTAAAGAGCCATCAGGACGAATCGCGAGAGGTGCATGGCGTTGAAATAACCACTTCATCGCTTTTAATGGAATGCCGGGTGCCGCCCACGGTGCTGAATAGCCGGGGGAAATTTGTCCTGCGTTGGCAAAACTGGTTTCCAAAGCGGGGCCGGGTTGACGTTCAATCACCGTCACGTCACAGCCGGCTTTGGCCAAGTAATAAGCACTTGAAATCCCTACCACACCACCACCGAGCACTAGCACTTTCATGATTCTGACTCCTGCACAAAAAGGGGACATCTACCAAGCCAGCGTGATTTTTACGCCCTATCGCCCAGTAGTGATTTGCAGTAGTATAAGAAGGATAAAGCAGTGATTTTCACCATTTATTTATTAGCTGCATCACACTTCTAAGCAATTTTTTTGGATTTTTAGAAAAAACATGAGAACCAAGCACCATAGTTTTAAAGAGCTCGATAAACTCGACCGCCGTATCCTTAAGGTATTACAACAACAGGGCCGAATTTCAATGACGGAATTGGCCGAACAGGTTGGGCTTTCCACCACACCATGCACCGAAAGGGTGCGGCGCTTGGAACGAGAGGGGGTAATCGAGGGCTATAGCGCTCGGGTCAATCCCAAGGCGTTGGGTTTACCGTTGTTGGTCTTTGTTGAGATTAAACTGGCCTCGAAGTCGGGCGACATTTTTGAAGCCTTCCGTCGCGAAGTGTTAAAGCTGCCGCAGATTTTGGATTGTCACTTGGTTAGTGGGGATTTTGACTATCTGATAAAAGCACGGATTCCAGATATGTCACAGTATCGTGAGTTGCTTGGCGATATTTTATTGAAACTGCCACAAGCAGAAGAGTCTCGCAGTTATATCGTGATGGAAGAAGTGAAAGAGACTCTAGAGCTACCGATATGCCTTTGATTTAATGAAAATACCTCCCAGATGACCAAGATTGATAACAAAAAGTGATTCGGCCACATTAAAAACGGCATAAACAAATAACCTTCTCGCCGCCAGCCCACAGCAAGGCTCAGGTACACTATCTGTTACTTGTTTTTGAATAGAGTTGATTATGTCGCGTCCGATGTTCCCTGTGCTTGAAGACTTTGTTGGCAATACTCCCTTAGTAAAATTAAAACGACTGACTGGCGACCCAAGTAATGTCGTATTGGTGAAGCTAGAAGGGAATAATCCGGCTGGTTCGGTCAAAGATAGACCGGCGCTCTCGATGATTCACCATGCTGAAGCGCGGGGTGATATTCGCCCTGGTGATACACTGATTGAACCCACCTCCGGCAATACTGGCATTGCCTTAGCAATGGCGGCGGCCATGATGGGTTACCGTATGGTATTGGTGATGCCGGAAAACTCCAGTCGTGAACGTGTTTTAACCATGAAAGCCTATGGGGCAGAAGTGGTGTTAACCCCCGCAGCATTGTCAATGCCAGGGGCGATTGATGAAGCGCGGCGATTACGCGATGCGGGCAAAGGGGTGATTCTCGACCAATTCGCTAACCCCGATAACCCTTTAGCCCATATCGAGGGTACCGGCCCAGAAATTTGGCGCGACACTGCCGGTACGGTAACCCACTTTGTTTCTAGCATGGGCACCACCGGCACCATCATGGGTACTAGCACCTATCTCAAGCAACAAAACCCAGCCATTCAAATTGTAGGGGTGCAACCCGAACCCGGTAGCCAAATCCCCGGCATTCGCAAGTGGGAAGATGAATATCTACCCAAAATCTGCGATTACTCGCGCATTGATCACATGGCGTATGTCAGCCAAGCGGAGGCAGAAGAGATGGCGCGTCGTCTTACCCGTGAAGAAGGCATCCTTGCAGGCCCATCATCCGGTGGTGCGTTGTGTGTTGCCCTGCGTTTGGCACATGAGGTGCGCAATGCAGTGATTGTGTCCATCGTGTGCGACCGAGGTGATCGCTATTTGTCGACCGGTTTGTTTCCAGATTAAAGTTGTGGCCAGTGCTTGAAGATCGACTTATTGCGGTCATGTACTATTGCTAGGCTTAATGATTTGACAAATAACAAGGGAGGCACTGAATGGAGCTGATTTTATGGCGGCATGCAGAGGCAGAAGAAGGTTCAAATGATTTGGCTCGGGTGTTAACCCGCCGAGGACAGCAACAAGCAGGACAAATGGCCGCATGGTTACGACCTCGGCTACCAGAAAATTGCCGCATTTTGGTCAGTCAAGCCAAGCGTTCACAACAAACCGCCGCTTTACTCTCAAAAAGCTATGAAATTTTGCCAGCGATTAACCCTGATGCCACACCAGAAGCGGTGCTCTCTGCGATTGGGTGGCCAGAATCGGAACGACCAGTGCTGTTAGTCGGGCATCAACCTTATATTGGGCAAGTCGTAGCACAATTGTTGTGTGGTGAAGCACAAATGTGGCCGGTGAAAAAAGATGCCGTATGGTGGTTACAACACCGTGTGCGGCATGGCTCAGCACAAACGGTATTAAAAGGCGTGATGTCTGCTGGACTGCTTGAACCACGCCGTTAACCCCCCCATCTAGCAAAAACCCGCGCCGCCCAGCCTAAGTGCTGGGCGGTGTGCGTTATACTGGTCAACTTTTTTGCCGCGCATGGGCAACGATTAAAGAGCGAGATATGAGTGCAGCCATTGAAGTACAGGGCGTCAGTAAACGGTTCGGTCAGTTCACGGCACTAAACCAAGTCAGTTTTACTGTTCAACAAGGTGAATTTTTTGCCCTATTGGGGCCAAATGGTGCCGGCAAAACCACATTGATTTCTTGTTTGGCCGGTTTGTCACGTCCCGATCAAGGCGCGCTGCGCGTGATGGGGCACGATGTGGTCAGTGACTATCGCGCCGCCCGCGCCGCGTTGGGCGTGGTACCACAGGAATTGGTGTTCGACCCTTTTCTCACCGTGCGCGAAACCCTGCGTTTTCAATCCGGTTATTTTGGTTTACGGCACAACGATGCTTGGATTGACGAAATTTTGCACAAGCTGGGACTGAGTAATAAAGCCGACAGCAATATGCGAGCCCTCTCCGGCGGCATGAAACGCCGCGTGATGGTGGCACAAGCCCTCGTTCATAAACCACCAGTCATTGTGTTGGATGAACCAACGGCAGGGGTGGATGTTGAATTACGGCAAAGTTTGTGGACGTTTGTGCAAGAGCTCAATCACGCTGGCCACACCATTGTATTGACCACACACTATTTAGAAGAAGCAGAGATGCTGTGTTCACGCATCGCCATGTTAAAAGCAGGGCAAATCATTGCCCTCGAAGATAAAGCAACCCTTTTGGGCCGCGATGCTGGACGCGAGTTGTGGATTAAGACCGAACCCGCAGGAACCTTGCCAGAGCCATATCAAGCATGGAAAGTCCGCGAAGAAGAGGGTGGCGTGGTGTTGAAATTGCCTTCGATTCAAGCACTCGAACCCCTGTTGCAAACCTTGCGCCAGCAGGGGCTTATTTTGCGTGATATGCGCTTGCGAGAAACCGACCTCGAACACGTATTTGTCAGCATGATGCACAAGGAAATGCAGTGATGTACGGTTTTCAAACGCTATTTAAAAAAGAAATTTTGCGCTTTTGGCGCGTGGGTTTTCAAACGGTGGCAGCGCCAGTATTAACCGCCCTGCTCTATCTGTTGGTGTTTTCTCATGCACTGTCCCGCCATGTCGAAGTCTATGCTGGGGTGAGTTATACCGCCTTTCTGATTCCGGGTTTGGTGATGATGTCGATGGTACAAAATGCCTTCGCTAACAGTTCATCCAGCCTGATTCAATCAAAAATCACCGGTAATATTGTTTTTATTCTGTTGCCACCGCTGTCACATCGTGAGTTTTTTGCTGCCTATTTATTAGCAGCCATCGTGCGTGGGGTTGTGGTGGGGGCAGGGGTGTTGCTGGCCACCGGTTGGATGGCCTTGCCGCCGGTAGAGCATCCACTGTGGGTATTGACCTTTGCGGTGTTGGGCTCGGGTATTTTGGGCGTCTTAGGGATTGTGGCAGGGATTTGGGCCGAGAAATTCGACCAACTGGCTGCGTTTCAAAACTTCCTCATCATGCCGCTGACTTTCTTATCTGGGGTGTTTTATTCGGTGCATACCCTGCCGCCATTTTGGTATACCGTGTCCCACCTCAACCCTGTGTTTTATATGATTGATGGTTTCCGCTATGGCTTTTTTGGCGTAGGGGATACCGACCCTTGGCAAAGTTTCACTGTGGTATCGCTGTGTTTCGTGGTGCTGTCGTGGTTGACACTGCACTTACTGAAATCTGGCTATAAACTCAGACACTAACCGACCACCTATTTTTAAAGGAAGTCCAATCTATGGTGACTCCAGAACAAGTTCGCGATTACATCGCTGCCGGCCTCGCCTGCGACCATCTCGAGGTCAGCGGTGATGGCGCTCATTTTGAAGCTGTGATTGTTGCAGCTGCCTTTAGCGGTAAAAGCCGGATTCAACAACATCAATTGGTCTATGCCGCGTTGGGTGAGCGGATGCGGGAAGAGATTCACGCCCTGTCGATGAAAACTTTCTCTCCTGAACAATGGGCAGCCCGTTGATATGGAACAACTGAAAATCACTGGCAACGGGCCACTACAAGGCGAGATTAAAGTATCAGGGGCAAAAAATGCTGCCCTGCCTATTTTATGCGCTAGCCTCTTAACCGCCGACACCCTGCGCCTCACCAATGTGCCACAGCTGCGCGATGTGCGAACCACCCAAAAGTTGTTGCAAGGCATGGGCGCACGGGTGATGACCGACAATGTGCATGAATTTGAGTTGTGCTCGGCCAATATCCACGACACCTGTGCGCCGTATGATTTGGTCAAAACCATGCGCGCTTCTATTTTGGTGTTGGGCCCGACCCTCGCTCGTTTTGGTGAAGCCTCGGTTTCGCTCCCCGGCGGATGTGCGATTGGTTCACGACCTGTCGATCAACATATCAAAGGCCTCGCGGCGATGGGCGCAGAAATCGCCATTGAGCATGGCTATGTCAAAGCCAAAGGCAAGCTCAAGGGCGCTCGTATTGTGATGGATATGGTCACCGTCACAGGGACAGAAAATTTATTGATGGCAGCCGTGTTGGCCGACGGTACCACGGTGTTAGAAAACGCTGCCCGCGAACCAGAAGTATCGGACTTAGCCGAATGTTTGGTCAAAATGGGCGCAAAAATTTCTGGGATTGGCTCTGATCGGTTGGTAATTGAGGGGGTTGAGCGTTTACATGGTGCAGAACATGCCATCATGCCTGACCGGATTGAAGCGGGGACTTTCCTTGTTGCTGGCGCCATGACTCAAGGCCATATTGTGCTGCGCCAAGCGCGGGCACGCGATATGGATGTGGTATTAGATAAGCTGGTAGAAGCCGGTTGTGTGGTGGAAGCCGGCGACGATTGGATTTCATTAGACATGAAACGCCGTCCGAAAGCTGTGGATGTCCGCACCTTGCCTTATCCCGCCTTCCCAACGGATATGCAGGCACAGTTTATGGCTATGAATGCCATTGCTGAAGGCGCTGGCATCATTACCGAAACCATTTTCGAAAACCGCTTTATGCACGTTTCCGAGCTGGCGCGGATGGGCGCAAATATCGAGGTACAAGGCAACACGGCGATTGTGCGTGGCGTGGAAAAACTGTCAGGTGCCACCGTGATGGCAACCGATTTACGCGCTTCGGCCAGTTTGGTGATTGCGGGGTTGGTGGCAGAAGGCGAAACCATCGTCGATCGCATCTATCACCTTGATCGTGGCTATGAACATATTGAGCAGAAACTTGGTGCAGTTGGCGCTAAAGTTGAACGGCTGAATCGTTAAATAAGACAAATAGCTGATTCATCGAGAAACCGGAGCCACGCTCCGGTTTTTATATTTACCATAAAAAATACAAAAAATAGTAGACACACCGTAGCTTCCAGCATTCATTAAGAAGTCATGCCGTTTTTTTGTTGTTTCTTGACGTTTCCATTAAACTTGACATAAATCAAAAAATCGCAGATAACAGCAACAGGCCTTTATTCTTCGCATGGAATCTTCCCCATGAGCGACTCTTCCCATTCGGATAACTTTGATGTCAAGCTGCATGCACTGCGTAATCTCTACGTGCGAGATTTAAATAGCAAAATCGATGCTCTCGGTGTGACGCTCGAAGAAGCTCGCCGCAGTGGGCAAGTCCACGATCTACAGCTTCCTAAACAGCTGGCCCATTCTTTGGCTTCATCGGCACAAACCTTTGGTTTTCCTGAGGTAATGCGTGGGGCACGCTTGATTGAGCAATATCTGTGTGAGCGTTTAGCGTTAGACCAAGGTTTGGTTCAAAACACATCAGCGGCATGGAAACCTGCTTTTGATGCACTACAGGTATTGCGACAAGCCACCGTGCACAAGCCCGCCCCCAGCCCAGTCAATGAACGCTCAACCGCCTTTTTATTAACACCAGAGCATGGCAATCCTGAACGTGCTCTATTGTTAATCGAAGAGAACTCACACGGTGGGCGCGACTTAAGCAGTCAATTTGGCTATCTCGGCTACCAAGTAGAGAGTATTGCCCACGGCCAACAGCAGAATAACTGTGAGCATTTTATCTTCCACAAGCCACGCGCCATTCTGATCGACACCGACGACCGCGAACCCATTTCCTATCAGGCCTATCTGAATAATCTTGGGCTGCCTCATGCGGCAGATGATGAAACCCCGATTATTTTTCTGTGTAACCACAACCATATCAATGCTCGTCTTGCCGCTTTGCGTGCAGGGGGCAGTGCTTTTTTTAATAAGCCGGTGGATGTTGGGGTGTTGATTGATGCGGTGGATCGTCTGACTCGTTTAACCGATTTACCGCCGTTGCGGGTGATGATTGTTGAAGATCAGGAACACATGGCCCGCTTTTATGCCTCGGTTTTGCGGCAAGGTGGGTTTGAGGTACGGGTAGTATTAGATGCGATGACGGTATTGGAGAATTTAGAAGAATTCGAGCCCGATTTGCTGCTCATTGATATGTATATGCCCTATTGCAGCGGCACGGAACTGGCACAGATTATTCGGCAACAAGAGGCATTTATCAGTGTACCGATTGTGTATTTATCGGCAGAAACCGATGTTGCCGCTAAGCTAGAGGCCATGCGTTTGGGAGGTGATGACTTCATCAGCAAACCGGTTGACCCAAGTTTTTTAATTTCCACTGTTCGCACGCGCACCTTGCGCCACCAACACATTCGGCAACATATTGTGCGTGACGGTCTCACCGGCTTGCTCAATCACACGCGCTTTAAAGAGCAAATCAATATTGAAATCACCCGCGCCCGCCGTCTACAACAGCCGTTAAGCTTGGCGATGATCGACATCGATCACTTTAAGCATGTGAATGACACCTATGGCCATCCTGCCGGTGACCGCGTGTTGCGCTTGTTAAGCCGTTTTTTAGAGCGTCGCTTGCGTTGTACCGATGTCTGTGGTCGCTTTGGGGGCGAGGAGTTTGGGGTGTTGTTGACGGGTGCTGATGCAGAACAAGCAGCGAAAGTGATGGATGCGCTGCGTGAGGATTTTTCGCAGTTGGAACAGACTGCAGAGCAACAAGCGTTTCATGTGACGTTCAGTTGTGGCATTGCCGATCTCACCGCCGCCACCGATGCCACCCAAATCATCCGCCAAGCCGACCGCGCACTCTATCGCGCCAAACATGGTGGCCGTAACCAAGTCCGCATTGCGACTTTGTTTAACGACTAAGCCACCGAACCACCTGCACAGCATATCGTCACCGTAGGGGCGGCCATGAGAGGCCGCCCACGTCATTTAGGACGGGAAGGATGTCAGAGACACTCAACGGTCACACCATGTTCGGCCAGCCAAATTCGTCGTCGCATATAGTCAGGCATCACACGCTCAACGCGAAGCCAAAATTCAGGCGTGTGGTGAGGCTCATATAGATGGGCCATTTCATGCACCACAACGTACTCCACGATTTGAGCAGGTAGCAGGATTGTTTTCCAATGGAAGTAAAGCCAATCACCCTTACCACAAGAACCCCAGCGATAACCAAGGTCCTGCACCTTGACACCACGAGGATTGACCGCCATCCGGTTGCGGAAATTAGCCATTCGTTGTGTCAACCACGTCTTACCATGAGCACTGTACCAGCGGATGAAATGTTCACGGGCCTGTGGCAGCTCACTGCGCAGCAGGCAAAAACGCCCAGCGGTGAGCTTGAGCGGTACATCCTGATTATCGACTAGCTTGAGCCGATAGCTTCGCCCCAAATAGAGGAAACCCTCACCATCAACAAACATCTTGGTTGGCGCCACCTGTAGCAAACGGTCCTTCTCCGCCAACCGTGAGTAGATCCAGAAACGCTTTTCCAACACAAATTGGTACAGGGATGCTTCGCTGACATCCGGTGGGGCGACCAGCAGCAGTTGACCATCACGCTCCACAGTGATCTGCATGCACAACACGAGCAGGTCTGGCTGGTGTAGGCCGGGTTGACGTACTCGACCGCGATACCTGCTGCCTTGGCCTTGTATTCGACGAAGGTTTGCAACTGCCGCCACGCCCAGCGGTGCAGGCGGCCACGCATGCGTTTGCCCGCCTTGATGCGGGAGCGAATGTGCGTCAGGTCTTCCATCGTAATCTTGGCGACACCGGTTTGGATCGCCGCCTGAACAATGGCCTTGCTCGTTTCGTGGTTGATGTGCTTC